>JAEEOD010000118.1 GCA_016284115.1 Bacteroidaceae bacterium | reverse complement strand
TCTGCAAAACTCTTAGATTTCCCATTTTTTGCTATTGCACTTTTTTGTACCGTTCAATTTTGGAAGCACCGCGTTTTCATCTGTGTTTCAATTACTTATGAAAACCCAAAACACTTCCACATGAATTCTTCACCAACTGCTTGTAAACATCTTTTGGCTTGCGAGTCATGAAATATACCTCACCGTTGATTACGTCGCAGAAACTGAACGGGCGGACGCGAGGCTGGTCACCATCCGTAGTAGCAAGGAAGAACTGACCACAACTCTCTAGAAATGCCACAAAATCCTCTGGGCTCATGGTGTCTGTAGCCTTTGGGGTAGCAGATGTTGTTGTATCTTGCTCTGTAGGAGTTTCTTCACTCTGCTGAGGCTGAGCCTCTTTTTGTGAGCAGGAAATCAAGCATACAGTCAGTGCCGCAGCCATCATCATAAATAACTTTTTCATTTTTCCAGTTTTTATTAATTATACATTATTTATTTGGCTGCAAAGTTACGACTACTTTATGGATGAGTATTTACCAATTTTTCCACAAAAATTACAATAATTACCCAAAATGCTTGCCTAAGTAAATGAAGAGATGTATTTTTGCCTTATGGCAACAAGAGATTATGTTATTCAGGAGCAAGACATCCTTTTCACAGAGGATATATTGGAAGCATGTAGCGGCACATACAATGATTATCTGCTGCACATCTTTATTACCCAAGGATGCATGAGTTTCACGTTGGACGACAAGTTCTATCAAGCACAGACAGGAAGTGGCATTATCCTCATCGAAGGCAAACCACTCCATGATGTCCGTATAGAAGAGGGGACAAAAGCCGTTGTCTTGATGAAATCCAGACGCTATCATTTGTCACATCCGCTAAGGACACCCCATAATATCAAGGGCCTGACCTATTATTATGATAATCCCATCATGCAGATGAGTGCACAGGATATGGAGCTGTGCCTCCGTGATTTGGACGACATCAAGTGCAGATTGTTGCAAACAGACCATATCTATCATCAGGAGACACTGGAGCGCTCGGTGGAGATCTTTGTCTATGACATTTTCTACATCTATAGCGTCTGTAACAGTCAGCAGTCATCAAAAGGGGGTAGGGAAGCACTGTTGGCTCAGCAGTTCATCGATTTGTTGCAGCAACATGTGCGTCAAGTGCGTACAGTTGAGTTTTATGCCGACAAGTTGTTCGTCACTCCCAAATATCTGTCCAGGATTTGTCAGCAGTCCACTGGCCACAACGCCTCTTATTGGATCATTCATTTTACTTTGGCACAGATTATGGAAGAACTGTCCGATACTGACCGTACGCTGACCGATATCAGTAATGACTTCAATTTTCCGTACCTATCGCACTTCACCCGTTACGTTAAGCAACACTCGGGTAAGACACCTTCGGAGTACAGGATAAAGCGTTAGTTTTACAACTCAATTCCTATAAAGGCAGAGGCTGGGGTGCGTTGCTATGAGGTTTAGGGACAGATTATATTTAGCGGTACTAAGAGGACGGTTTAGGGGAAGTAAGCGGGCTGTTTAGAGGAAGCAAAGGCACAACCTTTCTGAACTGGCATTTTATTTTGCATTCAGTATCCCTCTATACAATTATGTTTTTTTTACGTATGTGCGTTACAGTTGTTACAGTTGTTACAGTTAAAATCAGTCTGTTCGAAAGTCAAAAATATTTTTTATATTTATATATATAAATATAAAGATAAATTTGGGATGTGTATAGTCTCCAAAATAACTGTAACAACTGTAACAACTGTAACAAACTTGAAAAATATAAGTGATTTTATTTTATAATTCAAATATTTTTTTTATATCTTTGTAGTATATATAATAAACGAATTATGGAAAGAATACTATACATATTAGCCTTAGGGTGTATGCTGATGGCAAGCTCAGTAAGGGCACAGAACACAACTGAACCTTTTCAGACAGGAAAGCGATATAGCGTGATTATTGATAATGACTTTATGGGTGATCCTGACGGGTTGTTCCAGCTGGCTCACCATGTTTTGTCCTCATCTTGTGATATCAAGGGCATTGTGGGTGCGCATCTTGGTGGCAATGGACGGGGCTTCTTCAGGGATTTGCAAGGCAAGGATGAGGCAGATATGTCTGTGAATAAAGTGAACGAAGCCTTGGAAGTGATGGGCATGAAAGGGCAATTTAATGTGGTGCCTGGTGCTCCTGTAAAGATGACCGACACTAATAAGCCTGTTGAGTCAGAGGGTGCTCACCTCATCGTGGAAGAGGCGTTAAAGGCAACGCCAGATAAGCCTTTGTATGTGTGCGTGGGTGGCCCATTGACGGACATCGCCTCTGCCTGGCTGATGAATCCTGAAATTGGCAAGAATATTATCTTGATTTGGATTGGCGGACAAGAGTACAAGGAAACAGGGGCTATTGTGCCACCTGGCTACTCGATGCCTGAATATAACCTGAACCTGAGCATTGCTGCTGCACAGGTCGTGTTCAACAAGAGTGACATGCGTATCTGGCAAATCCCCCGTGATGTGTATCGCCAATGTATGTATAGCATGACCGAACTGGAGGCAAAAGTATGCCCTTATGGAAAGCTGGGAGCTTACCTCTATGATTCGTTGGCTGGTATTATGGCAGGCAGGAATGGATTCTCGATGGGGGAGACCTATATATTGGGCGATAGTCCGTTGGTGCTGATGACTGCCTTAATGAGCAATTTCGAAGCTGACCCTGCATCGTCGCACTATCAGTATGTGACTATCCCGACAATAGCCGAAGATGGCAGTTACCGCTATAACCATGAGGGGCGTCAGATTCGTGTGTATGACAGGATTGACACGCGGCTGATGTTTGCTGATATGGAAGCTAAGCTGCAGCTCTTTGCCAACAAACAAAAATAAGGGGTTCTATTGCTTCGTTTCTCTTATTTCTTCTTAGTCATTTCTTCCGTATTCTGAGGGGTTTCAAACTCTTGTTTGAATTCGGGTGGCACCTGAAGGTCAAGGTTGCTTCGATGTGCGTAGATGTGTGGTGACATAATCTCAACACCTCCCTCGAAGAAGCGTATAAGCAGGTACTGGCCAAGGATGATGAGCGCTGCCAAAAGTAATCCCTGTCGCTCAAGGGAGCGACAGCTTAACAGAAATATTGTTCTGCCCACCTTTCAAGAAGGTTTTCAGTTCATCGGCAGAGAGCCCGTCGATTTTGCCTAAACGGGTGTAGTTGTATGAGTTGGTGCCATAAAAGATGCAGATATTACTACCGCTATAGAGCACAACATCGCCAGGTTGTCCGTTAATGTACTCATTGGTCGTAGGCAACGAGAACCCTAGTGCTCCCCAGATTTCAAAATCGCCGTTAGTGTTGAGCGACACAGTAACAGAACCTTCCTTCAGTTTCGCATACAGAGCTTGTGTGGCAGCATTGTCAACAAGTTTCACTTCGTGAGTCACGTTGTCGATAGTTATATTGATTGTCATAGTGCTAGAGGTTCCCTTCGTTTCTTTCTTTATCTCGTTGCCAGATGTTGGCTCCGCCAAAATTATGTTATCTGAAGAGCAACTGGCGAAAATCAGAGCTATCAGCGTTAGCAGAAAGTTCCTCATGGTTATTTTAGATTATCATTGAAGAATGATTCGATTTTGTCATAAGGAATAACTCCAGCCACATCGTCGTATAGGTCAACATGAGATGCACCAGGGATGACAAGGAGTTCTTTGTTGCCTTCCTTATATGAGCCAGCGTATTTACCCGTGGGAATATCTTTTGCAGTGGCACATTCGGCAACGGAAGAGTTGAATGGCTTCTTACCGGTCATCTTCTCGAAGGCATATTCTGAGAAGTAGCGTGAGTGGGCTTTCTCACCATGAATGAGCAATACGGGATTTTCTATCTCATGGGCCCAGGCCAACATTGGCTGGTTGTAGAAAGATTGGTATCCAACGTAATTCCAACCATCATTGCTGTTCCCGCTACGTTCGTGGTAGCCACGCTCTGTCTTGTAATAGGCATAATAGTCTTTCACGAACCAAGGAGCGTCATCGGGTAGTGGGTCAAGCACACCACCTTCACGTTTGTAATAACCGTTCCTGTAGTCCTCTGTACGCTGAGCGGCGATTGCTTTGCGGTGGTCCATACGCTGCTCTGGTGTGTTTTCACTATCAAAATATCCTTCAACATATTTCTTACTCATATCATACATAGTCATGGCTACAGTGCCTTTTATGCGAGGATCAATAGCAGCAGCATTTACTGCCATACCACCAAAACCGCAGATACCTATGATGCCGATACGCTCAGCATCCACATTGTCTTGAACAGAAAGGAAATCAACAGCTGCTAGAAAATCTTCTGTGTTGATATCTGGTGAAGCCATACGACGAGGTTCACCACCACTTTCACCCGTAAATGAGGGGTCGAAGGCAATAGCGGCGAAACCGCGTTCTGCCATATGCTGAGCATAGAGACCACTTACTTGTTCCTTAACAGCTCCGAAAGGACCACTAACAGCGATAGCTGCCAACTTGCCATCAGCATTTTGGGGCGTGTACATATCAGCAGCTAGTTCAATGCCATAACGATTGTGGAACGTTACTTTCTTGTGATCCACCTTGTCACTCTTGGGAAATGTTTTGTCCCACTCCTGAGTCAGTTGAAGTTTTGTATTCATACTTTCATTGATTTGATTGTCATTTTCTTTGTTTTGGCATGCAGTGAACAATGAGGTCACGAGCATTGCAGATAATAATTTCTTCATCGCAAAATACATTATGAGTTTCTGTTTGCAAAGTTACGACTACTATTTTGTATATATAATACATAAAAAGCATAGTTATCTACCAATTTTGCAGAATTTTGTTTATCTTTGCTATTGATATGAAGAGAATACTGAAAGTTGACAATCCGAATGTCTACGCACATCATGTAGGGGCACCAGAGCTACACCCGTTGCTGAGTATCATTCATTTTGATGAAGTTTCGCCCATACATAATAGTCTGAACGATTATGGCGTTTATGGACTGTTTATCCAGCGTGAGTTCCCTAAGAACCTCAGTTATGGCGTAAAACCAATTATAGTGAGTGATGCTTCTGTCATTGCCGTTGCTCCAGGTCAATTGGGTGGAGGGGAAGACAATGGGGAACTGCTTACGATAAGCGGTTGGGCATTGCTGTGGTCGCCAGAATTGATACATAATACTGATTTGGAGACAAGGATACGCGAATATCATTTCTTTTCCTATTTCTATTCGGAGTCATTGAAAGTGAATGATTCCGAGTGGCATTTTTTTTCACAGCTTATCAGCATGTCGCGTCAAGAGTTAGAAAATAATGAGGATTCTCCAGCACTTCGTCAAGTGTTACTGGGCTACCTCAGATTGTTGTTGGATTATTGCCAACGTATTTATCTGCGTCAACTTTCAAAAGGTGATAAGGATACTTCTGATATCCTGAAGCGTTTCCATGCTGTTCTCGAACAGTATTATTTCGATGAAAAACAATTCCAGCTAGGTTTGCCTACCGTGTCTTATTGTGCATCAAAGATGGCTTATTCGCCTCATTATTTTGGCGATTTGTTCAAACGCTCTACAGGTAATACTGCCATCAGCTATATCCACACTTATGTCATAAACATAGGGAAGAGTCTACTGATGCAAGGCTACAATATTAACGAAGCATCTCATTTGCTCGGTTTCGAGTATTCCCACCACTTTTCCCGATTATTCAAAAAAGTAGTAGGCATGACTCCCAGCGAATTTATTGAAAAGTAAAACCAGTTAATGATTACATAGAAATGACAGTTGAAGAATTCAGAAAGTATATGGCTTCAGGGAAGCCGGTAATAGGAGGTTCTGATGTACACATGATGTTTCACCAGTTGTCTCAAGAGGCTCTTCGCATCACCGCTGAAATCAATGGCAAATATCACACACCAGACGAGTTACACAATTTGTTAGAACAACTATGGGGACGTGAAGTACCTAAGACAACAGGCATGTTCCCTCCTTTCCATACTGATTGTGGCAAGAATACTGTTGTAGGAGAGCATGTCTTTATCAACATGGGTTGTAAATTTCAGGATCAGGGAGGTATCACCATCGATGATGGTGCACTAATCGGCCACAACGTCGTCTTAGCTACCCTCAATCATGACCTTGATCCTGCCAAGCGGCAAAGTATGAGTTATGCTCCAATCCATATCGGCAAGAATGTCTGGATTGGAGCCAATGCTACAGTACTTGCAGGAGTGACAATAGGTGATGGAGCTGTTGTTGCTGCTGGTGCTGTAGTAACTAAGGATGTAGAACCTAATACGATTGTTGGTGGTGTTCCAGCCAAGGTCATCAAAAAGATAAAGGTATAAAAAGTACAAATGATAACGACTCTGATTATAGGATTATTGATTCCGTTGCTTGGCACAATGCTCGGCTCTGCTTTCGTCTTCATGATGAAGGACGAAATGTCTGTGCGTCTGCAGAAGTCTTTGCTTGGTTTTGCATCGGGGGTGATGGTGGCAGCATCAGTATGGTCGCTGCTGATTCCATCAATGGAAATGGGGATAGAGAAAGGAGTATGGTCTGTGATGCCTGCTGCGATAGGTTTCCTGTTAGGTATGGGGTTCCTTTTGCTGATTGACGAACTGACACCACATCAGCATCTCGGAACAGATAAACCCGAAGGAATGCGTTCGCATCTTTCAAAGACGGCGATGTTGGCTTTAGCAGTTACCATCCATAACTTGCCAGAAGGAATGGCAGTAGGTGTGGTCTTCGCGGGAGCAGATAGCGGCGTTACAAACATCTCGCTGGCCAGTGCCGTTGCTGTTTCGTTAGGTATTGCCATACAGAATGTGCCAGAAGGAGCAATTATATCTATGCCGATGCGTGCAGCTGGCAATAGTCGATGGCGTTCATTTTTGATTGGCTCACTGAGTGGAGCTGTAGAACCAATAGGAGCTATTGCTGTCTTGTTGTTGGCTTCATTGTTGATGCCTGTCTTGCCATACATGTTGGCATTTGCTGCAGGAGCAATGTTCTATGTTGTGGTCGAGGAACTGATTCCTGAAGCCTCCAGCGGTCAGCATTCAAATCTCAGTACGATTGGCTTCGCCATTGGTTTTGTACTGATGATGGTACTCGATGTGGTGATGGGATAGTCCAATGAAAAGACTTAGAGTAGTAGTTTAATTGTATTACTGGCAAAAAGTCTTGTTGTTATTTGGGTGGTATTTTTTTAAATTGTATCTTTGACCTATTATCTTTAATCATTATAATCGTATGAAAGAACAAGTTTTACAGGCCATGCGTGAGGCTGGTAAGCCAGTATCTGCTGGCGACGTGACAAAGGCACTGGGTGCCGACCGTAAAGAAGTGGACAAGGCTTTTGCCGAGTTGAAGAAAGAGGGTGCCATCGTTTCCCCTGTTCGCTGTAAATGGGAACCAGTTAATAAAAGTTGATTATGGACATTATAGCAATTCGCATG
>JAEEOD010000117.1 GCA_016284115.1 Bacteroidaceae bacterium | reverse complement strand
AGTTCTTTGATGATTATGAAAGAATGAAGGTAAACGATATCATGAAGTAATTGCAGGAGCCACTGCCTTACGACACTATGTACATAGTATTTCATTCACCAAAATCAGCCAAGAATGCATAAAATTGAGATATTTGACATTTTTACGCTTAAAAAAGTTATATTTCAACTAAATTCTATCTTATTTGAAAGAAAAAGTGTACCTTTGTGGCTAAATTAAAAATGCAATTGATGGAACGTAAACGTTTGAATCGCCTAAAGGTGGTACTGGCAGAAAAAAACATGACGAACAAGCGCCTATCAGAATTGGTGGGCAAAGACCCTGCGATGGTATCCAAATGGGTTACCAATGTGGCGCAGCCAAATGTGGAAATGCTCATTCTCATCTCTAAAATATTAGAGGTGAGTGTGGACGATTTATTATGGACAGAATAAAGTTTGTGTAATACAAATATTGTTTATTAATAGTAATAGTATGACAACAACATATAGGTTCTCTGGGCATGAGTCGTTCCCTTGCAAGTCACTTTGGCTTAAGAAAGGGTATGATTTCGTGGTTGGAGGTGGCGACTTCAATAGTCCGGAGGCGGTGACTGGCTTGGGGGTCGGAAAAAATATGGTGGCTTCCATCCGCTATTGGCTGCGGGTGTTTGGCATCTGTGACAATGAGGGGGTTACCCCATTGGGACGATACCTGTTTGATGAGAGGAAAGGTAAAGACAAGTACCTTGAGGACTTGGCAACGCTTTGGCTCCTTCATTTCACGATTGTCTTTAATGGTGAGGCGACACTTTATGACATGTTCTTCCGTGGTTTCCAACAGGCACACCCACAGTTTGAGCGTGAACAGGTGTTGTCACACGTAAAGCTGAAGATGGCTGAGGCAGGTAAAAACAACCTGTTCAATGAGAATACGGTGAAGAAAGACATCGGTGTCTTGCTCCTAAACTACGTCTTGCCACGCAAACCACAGTCTAACGAGGATTTCTCCTCGTTGCTGATAGACCTTGACCTTATCAGGCAGAACACAGAACGGAAAGGCTATTACTTTAACGGAGAAGGTAAGCGTGAAGTTACTAAAGAGATATTCCTGTATGGATTGTTGAGGTTGAAGGCGCAGACGGGTGACAACAGCATACCCTATGAAACCATTCAGGACAGGATTGGTGCTGTGTTCTGCATGAGCGATGGTGATACCATCGATATGCTGAAACGCCTTGCCAAGGACTATGCCAATGAGATGGCCTACAGTGATGTAGCAGGCATCCGTCAGATACAGTTCACCAAGAATATTGACCCATTGACAGTTTTAGACCGTTATTATGAGCACATTTAGTCTATCAGCGAATATAGAATACGGCTTTGCAGACGGGGCGCAATACATAGTGACGCCCAATGTCCAGCGTTCCATCTACAATATCGTGAATGACTTCCATTCCGGCATTCACTCGTTCACGATTATTGGTTCCTACGGCACGGGAAAGTCCAGTTTCCTGCTTGCATTGGAATCCGACCTCAAAGGAAAAGGTCGCAAATATCTATTAGATGCGAAGAACCTCTCGCCAAAAGGGAAGTTTGAGATACAGAATATCGTTGGCGACTATGCTGAACTATCAACGCTCCTTCACCGCCAGTTACACATAGAGGGTTCAACTGAAAGCATTCTTGACGGGCTGCGCTCGCTGTATGACGATTGCCAAAAACGGGGCTCTTTTCTCGTCATTGTGATAGACGAGTTCGGAAAGGTGCTAGAGCATGCAGCCAAGAACAACCCGGAGCGCGAACTTTATTTCTTACAGAAATTCGCGGAGTTTGTCAACGTTCCTTCTCGCAAGATTCTGCTCCTGACCACACTTCATCAGAACTTCAGTGCCTATGCCAGAGGGCTTTCTGAGGAGCAGGCCAACGAATGGACGAAAGTAAAAGGCCGTTTCAAGGAGGTTCCTTTTGTCGAGCCTATTGAGCAACTGCTCTATCTGGCCTCACAACAGTTACAACGGGATTCTTCCTCACCCGTACCAACTTCTGTAAAAAGGCTTA
>JAEEOD010000116.1 GCA_016284115.1 Bacteroidaceae bacterium | reverse complement strand
TATCCTCAAAAAATGCCCCCCAGTCCTTAGTACGTGGATAGCCACTATTGACAAGACCGTCAATGCGGCCATATTTCTCTACAACATCTGCAATGAGTTTATCAATTGCCTCTGTTGAGGTAACATCCAGATGATAGGTACCCTGTTCCCAATCTGTGTCAAATGCAATGTCACAATTAACAACAATGGCGTGTTTCTTAACGGCATCTTTTACGATTTCTCTACCTATGAGGCCACCACCGCCAATAACAATAACTACTTTATTACTTAGCATATCTTTAATGAATTAAATTGGTGTCTGATGGCAGGGTCAGCCGCCATCAGACAATAATGGTTTAGGCCAAACGAGCGAAACCACCATGAGCAACAGGGCCAAGGAGCAACTGCTTGTAGTTACCTTCCTCTACAGCCTTTGCCATTAGTGCAAATACCTCATCAACAGCCTCAAGATATTTAGCCATGTGTTCCTCTTTATGAGCAAAGCTTGCGTAGTAAGCATCGCTGGCAATAAAGCCCCTTCTCAACATCTCCTGAGTGAACAGAGTCTTCAATTCTCCGGGAGCAGCAGTAAATGAGATATGGCTGAGAGGATAGATACCGCTAATATGAATATCAAGGCCATGCTTCTTGGCTAATGCAGTCCAGCCTTCCTGCACTTGCTTTCCACATTTAACCATATGTTCCTGAACGTTTTCGCGCTTCATCTTCTTGATAGTAGCAATGGCAGCTGCAAAGCCTACTCGTTCTGTCCAGAAAGTAGAACTGATGAAACTCTCCTGAGCAGCATCCATGAATTTCTCCTTACCAATGATGGCAGCAATAGGATAACCGTTACCCATACCCTTGGCAAACACGGCCATATCTGGGTGGATACCAAAGTACTCACAAGCGCCACCACAGTTCATACGGAAACCGCTAGTCACCTCATCAATGATAAGAGGAACACCTAGACGTTGGGTCTCACGTTCAATGGTTGCAAAGAAATCTGTCTCAGGGGTCATATTTCTTGAAGCCTCCAAAACAACGGCACCAATTTGGTCACCATATTTCTCTACTAAATCCAAGAATTCCTGCTTGTTGTTATAGTAGAACGGCTTAGAAGTACCCTTCAGTCCACGAGCGACACCTACAGGACTCAGACCAGCCATCAACTGACCATCCAAAGCAGCATTGTCAGCCAAGTTTGCAGATAGATACCAGTCATGCCAGCCGTGATAGCCACAGAACAGGACAATGTCCTTCTTTGTTGCGGCACGGGCAATACGCACGGCAACGGCCATAGCATCACCACCGCCTTTTGCATAGCGAACCATATCAGCCCAAGGATGCATCTCCAACAAAAGCTTTGCAAGTTCCACTTCTTCAGGGACCATCAAAGAAGACATGCTACCCTTGTCAATAGCAGCCTTCACAGCAGCATCAATTTCTTCATCAGCATAACCAATGGTGCAAGCACCAATACCCATAGTACTAAAGTCCAAATACTCGTTTCCGTCCAACTCCCAAATCTTGCAACCTTTTGCCTTGTCATAATAAGCGGGCCAAAGCTCTGGTACAAATTTTTCGGGGCGTTTTGACAACAACTGGCAACCGCCAGGGATAATTTTCTTAGCTTCTTTGTAAAGAAGTTGTCCTTTACCGTTTTTGGTTAATTCAATCTTGCTCATATCTATTGATTATTTATTAAAATATCCATTTAACTTAAGTTTCATAATTGCTTCAATAATGGTGAAGTCCACAAAGTCATCCACTTCGTGACTCTTCCATTCTGGCACTATGTAAGGCAGCGTCTTATCATGATAGAATGTACGTTTTTTAAGATATGCTTCTACTTCGCTTACATATACGCTACCCTCAAAGAAGAACACATCGGGAAGATCTTGTCTTCTTAAAGTTTGCTTATCCGGCTCAAGTGCTTTCAGATAGCCATCTTCGCCTACAACTACCATAAAAGCAGGATGGACTGTACCGGACATAGCTACACCAACGCAACTTTCGCTTACAGGGCTGTCAATAAGCATTTCGATTGACTTATCGACATCCTCCACATCGCGAAGAGGGGATGTGGGTTCCAATAGAATGAAATAGTCAAAGGGCTTGCCCTCTTTCTTCATCTTTTCAAGAGTATAAACAATAAACTCAGATGAAGGAGCAGTGTCGCGAGCTAATTCCGCAGGACGAAGTTCGGGGCACGGAGCTCCATATTTCTCTGCAACATCAGCTATTTCCTGGCTATCTGTAGAGATAAAAATCTCATCAACATACTTGCTCTTCTGTGCATGTTCAATAGACCATGCTATCAAGGGCTTACCGCACATTTCCTTAATGTTTTTTCCTGGAAGACCTTTACTGCCACCACGTGCAGGAATAATGGCAAGGATTCTCTTTCCTTTGTACATACCAATAATATTAAAAATGTAAATGTTTAACTAAATCTTGTGCTTTATTATACTCCTCATGCTTTCCAATATCTATCCAATATCCAGCTATCGGGAATCGGATTACCTTACGACCTTCGCTAATTAGAAGCTCAATAAAATCAGTAGCATTAAAGAAAGTATTTTCAGGAATCTCTTCTAACAATTTCCTTTTAATGAGATATATACCAGCATTTGCGTAATAGTTATACGTAGGCTTTTCAATTAGACCATGTATGTCTCTTCCTTCAAGATCAAATATACCATATGGAACAGATACCGTATAAGGGACTGCTGCTACTGACATGTCTGCATTATGCTCCTTGAAATGAAGGAAAAAATCTTCGTAATTAATATTTGTGAATAGGTCCGAATTCATCACAAGGACTGTATCATTATAGAACTCTTTCACAAACTTTATCGAGCCAATTGTACCCAAAAACTTAGGTTCTCTGACACAATTCACTTTCACTTCATTAATA
>JAEEOD010000003.1 GCA_016284115.1 Bacteroidaceae bacterium | reverse complement strand
ACCAATGGTAGCAAGCCATTTCGACCAAGTGGAATGTGATGTGCGGAGTCGTGAGTTTCGAACCATCACCGGTACTTACCAAGGTAAACGTATCAGTTGTGTATCTACAGGTATTGGATGCGACAACATCGATATTGTGTTGACCGAATTGGATGCCTTAACCAATGTGGATTTTACCACCCGAGAAATAAAAGACGAGATTCAACAGTTGGAGATAGTACGCATTGGTACCAGTGGCGGTTTGCAACCCTACACACCTGTTGGTACATTCGTGTGTTCGGCTCGTTCCATTGGTTTCGATGGCGTACTGAACTTTTACGCTGGCCGTAATGAAGTTTGCGACCTGCCTATGGAGCACGATTTTCTTCAACACATGGGTTGGAGTGGTACCCTTTGTGCTCCTGCCTCTTATGCCATCCATGCTGATGAAGAGTTGGTAAATCGCATTGCAGCTGATGATATGGTGAGAGGTATCACCATTGCTGCTAATGGCTTTTATGGCCCACAAGGACGTGATGTGCGCATTTCGCCTGCCGACCCTAACCAGAATGCCAAGATAGAAACTTTTGAATACGACGGCCTGCACATTACCAACTTTGAGATGGAGGGTTCTGCAGTGGCAGGATTGAGCAAACTGATGGGACATAAAGCCACTACAGTATGCCTTATCATTGCTAACCGTCTTGTTAAAGAGATGAACACTGGCTATAAAAATACCATCGACAGCCTCATCAAAACCGTGTTAGACAGGTTATGAGCGAAGTGAACTTTAATATCACAGCTAACGACAAGGCTGGTCGTTATGAACAGCTCTTGGAACAGATAAAGCCCTGCATTGAGGGGGAAACCTACGAAGTGTCACTACTTGCCAATGTAAGTGCTGCCTTGAAAGAAGTGTTTGGCTTTTTCTGGGTAGGGTTCTACTTGGTAAAAGACAAGCAACTTATTCTTGGTCCATTCCAAGGCTCAATGGCTTGTTCTACTATTAAATACGGTAAGGGTGTGTGTGGTACGACCTGGAAAAAAAACACGACCCAAGTAGTACCCGATGTGGATTTGTTTCCTGGACATATTGCCTGCAGTTCGCTATCCCGTTCGGAGATTGTGGTGCCTCTAGCCGTTCAAGGTGAGGTAAAGGGCGTATTGGATATCGACAGCGACCAACTGGCAACTTTCGATGATACCGATAAACTTTACCTTGAACGACTTGTTTCACTCATCGTTAAAACCATTTATGTATGAGTTTTAGTCAAGAAGATACCATCTGCGCCATTGCTACCGCCCAAGGTGGAGCCATTGGTGTGATTCGTGTGAGTGGTCCCAAGGCCATCGCTCATACATCAGGTATCTTTTGTCCTACCAAAGTGGGCAAGATGTTAGAGGATTGCCCACCCTACTCTATGACGCATGGTCACATTATTGATGAGAATGGGGAAACGATAGACGAAGTGATGGTAAGTCTTTTCAAAGCACCTCACTCATATACTGGTGAAGATAGCACAGAAATTGCATGTCATGGATCTCCTTATATCTTACAAAAGGTCATTCAATTACTTATCAAACAAGGTTGCCGATTGGCTCATCCTGGAGAATACACACAACGGGCTTTTCTCAATGGCAAGATGGACTTGAGTCAAGCAGAAGCGGTGGCGGATTTGATCGCCTCTACTTCTACAGCTACTCATCGTTTGGCTATGAATCAGATGCGGGGTGGCTTCAGCAAGCAGTTGGCTGACTTGCGTAACGAACTGCTAAAATTTTCTTCCCTCATTGAACTGGAACTGGATTTTAGCGACCACGAAGACCTGGAATTTGCCGACCGTTCTGAACTAAAGGCATTGGCAGACCATATAGAGCAGGTCATCAGTAAATTGGTAGATTCCTTCGAAGTTGGCAATGCTATCAAGAGAGGAGTACCTGTAGCAATTATAGGAGAGACCAATGCTGGCAAAAGCACCCTGCTGAATACCCTTTTGGGTGAAGACCGTGCCATCGTGAGTGAAATCAGCGGTACGACACGAGATGTTATAGAAGACACCATCAACATTCAAGGCATCACCTTCCGTTTTATCGACACGGCAGGTATCCGTCAGACTAACGATACTATCGAGAATATGGGTATCGAGCGTACCTTCAAGCAAATAGATCAGGCTAGTATTGTCCTCTGGTTACTTGATGCCACTTGCGCAGAGCGTCAGTATACTGACCTACAAGCAAAGATTTTGCCACATTGTCAAAACAAGCAACTTATCTTGGTGTATAACAAAGAGGACTTGGCAACCGCCATGTCCTCCCCTACCGATGGCAGTCAGCGCATCTCTATTTCTGCCAAACATGGCACTCACTTGGATGAATTAAGACAACTCTTGGTGAAATGTGCCCATCTACCCGAAATTACCCAAGCCGATGTTATTGTTACCAATGCCCGTCATCACGAGGCACTTACCCATGCTCTCGATGCTATCCATCGAGTGCAGCAAGGCATGGACATGGGCATCAGCGGCGACTTTCTCTCTCAAGACATCCGCGAGTGCATCCATCACCTCAGTGATATTGTAGGCGAAGTTACTACCGACGATACCCTCCAATTTATCTTTCAGCACTTTTGCGTGGGCAAGTAACCCCTTATAAACAACTCTGAACAACTTGGAGTAATTTGAACTAAGTCCCTCTAAATGAGGGACTTTTTGTATTTTAACACTTCAAGTTGCATATTTGTTAGTTACAGTTTTT
>JAEEOD010000115.1 GCA_016284115.1 Bacteroidaceae bacterium | reverse complement strand
TTTCCGAGGCATCAGCGACGAAGAGCGACTGAGCCGTGATGTGCTGCATCTCTCTGCAAAGTTCTGTGAGAAAGGTTTGCGCTATGACCTTACTGTGCCATTTGCCCGCTATGTAGTGATGCATCGCGAGGAGATTACTTTCCCTTTCAAGCGCTATCAGATACAGCCCGTATGGCGTGCCGATCGTCCGCAGAAAGGTCGCTATCGTGAGTTCTATCAGTGTGATGCTGATGTGGTAGGCAGTGATTCGCTGCTCAACGAGGTAGAATTGATGCAGATGGTAGATACGGTCTTTAGTCGTTTTGGCATGAGAGTGTGCATCAAGATTAATAACCGCAAGATACTTACGGGTATTGCCGAGATTATCGGCGAAGCAGAACGTATTGTAGACATCACAGTCGCTATTGACAAATTTGATAAGATAGGTCTTGACAATGTGAATGCCGAGCTGCATGAAAAGGGGGTGAGCGATGAGGCGATTGCCAAACTACAACCAATCATTCTGCTCAGTGGCAGCAATGCAGAGAAATTGGCTACCCTCAAGACGGTGCTGGCTGGTAGTGAGACAGGCTTGAAGGGTGTAGAAGAGACCGAGTTTATCTTGCAAACTTTAGCTGGTCTGAACCTGAAGAATGAGATGGAGCTTGACCTTACACTGGCGCGTGGTCTAAATTATTATACAGGTGCCATCTTCGAGGTGAAAGCGCTCGATGTACAGATTGGTAGCATCACGGGTGGCGGTCGCTATGACAACCTGACCGGTGTGTTTGGCTTGCCAGGCGTTTCTGGTGTAGGCATTTCGTTTGGTGCCGATCGTATTTTCGATGTGCTCAATCAACTCGATTTATATCCCAAGGAGGCAGTAGGCGACACACAGTTGTTGTTCATCAACTTTGGTGAAAAAGAGGCAACTTTCGCTATGCAAACTTTATTGAAGGTGCGTGCTGCTGGTATTCGAGCAGAGCTTTTCCCAGATGCTTGCAAGATGAAGAAACAGATGAGTTATGCTAATGCTCACAATATTCCGTTCGTAGCGCTGGTAGGCGAGAATGAACTGGCTGAGGGCAAAGTGACGTTGAAAAATATGATTACAGGCGAACAGCAGCTAGTTTCTCCTACAGAACTCATGGAGGAATTGTGTTGATAGTAGGATTGCCCATAATACCCTTTGTTACAAGAATCCCCCTCTTGAGGGGGATTCTGTTTTAATTTACCCACAAGTGGGGATGTTTGCTCTATCTCACAGGTTTAATGTTCAAATTAACTCCCAATACATCTTCACTATCCACGATGGTCCAACTGCTACCCGTATATGCACCAAAAGTACGGTTGGTATTGAAACCGAGGGCAGAGAGCTCTTGGATGACCTCATCACGCAGTTCACCTACCTCAAAGCCTAGGTGGTGAACCCCATTGCCGTGTTTGTCGTAGAATTCACGGAAAGAACTTGCTTTTTCGTCGGCCTGGTGCAACTCAAGCACCCAACCACCCATATCGATGTCGCACACCAGCAAGTCGCAAGTGCTTGGCTCTCCACGATAGGTATAAGGGAACTCGGGTTTGTATTCCAAGTGATTAACTCTCACTTCTGGCACGGGGATATCCAATATAGCAGCCCAAGCTTTGGCTGCTTTGTAGATGTCACCCACCACAATGTTGATTTGAGCAAACTTCTCTTTCTTGATTGGATTAGCCATGGGTTTGTAATCCACAGTTTCACTTGTTTGAACAGGTTGTTGAGGCTGCTCTGAGGCCTTCTCTTGTGTTGATGTGCATGATGCTAACGCCAACATGGAAACGAGTAGTAAATGGTTGATTTTCATAATAACAATCTTTTATAAATTAATAATTCTTGTTTCATTTGCTTTCAATTGGATTTTCTGTGAGCGTCCATTATAGTGCAGGGTGGTCTTACCAGCTTGACGTGCATGGATGGTAAGGCTCAAAACCTTGCTGTCTTTCCATTTCATATCAATCACAAAGCCTCCACGTGCACAGATGCCTTTTACTTCACCGTTAGCCCATTGTTCTGGCAAGGCAGGAAGCAATGTGATGTCTGTCATACTGGATTGTATGAGTATTTCTGCCATACCTGCACAACCTCCAAAGTTGCCGTCAATCTGGAAAGGAGAGTGTGCATCCAGCAGGTTGGGGTAGGTACCACCACCTCGATGGGCGTCTTTCCCTGTATAGTTATCCGGACTGACATAATGCAACAACTTCTGGAATATCTTGTACGCATTCACACCGTCTTGTAGTCTCGCATAGAGGTTCACCCGCCACCCGGCACTCCAACCGGTGGTATTGAATCCTCTGATCTCAAGCGTTTTGGCAGCTGCCTTTGCTAACTCGGGTGTATCTTCAAGGTTGATGTGATGACCAGGATATAGTCCATACAGATGTGACTGATGACGATGAGTAGGCTCAGCATCTTTCCAATCGTGGTACCACTCCTGCAACTTGCCATCCTTTCCTATGCGATAGGGAGCTAGTTTGTTGATGGTCTGTTGTATCTGTCGTTGCACATCCTTATCCACATTCAATACTTTAGCTGCTTCAAAAGTATCAATCAGGCATTCCTTTATCATAGCGAGGTCTGAGGTTGCTCCATACAGTGTGGCACCTCGGAATCCATCATCCGTAAGGTAAAGATTTTCGGGAGAAGTACTTGGTGAAGTCAGCAGATGTCCGTCTTTCTCCACGAGCCAGTTCATGCAGAATAAAGCTGCATCTTTGAGTAACGGATAATAACTACGCAGGAAATCAATGTCTTTCGTAAATTGATAATGTTCCCAGATGTGAGTGGCAACCCAAGCACCACCCATATTCCAATCGGCCCAATTGGGGTCACCCTTGCACAACCCCACAGGATTAGTCATCGCCCAAATATCTGAATTGTGAGCTAAACACCAACCTTCGTTGATACCATAATAGTTCTGAGCTGTGATTCGTCCCGTCTGACTTAAGTTGCCGATAAAATCGAAGAGGGGTTGATGCATCTCAGTAAGGTTGGTCACCTCAGCAGCCCAATAGTTCTCCTCCAAATTGATGTTCGTGGTGTAATTGCTACTCCAAGGGGGCAACAGATACTCGTTCCAGAGCCCTTGTAGGTTGGCGGGAACACCTTTCGTTCTTGAACAGGAAATGAGCAGATAACGGGCAAACTGGAAATACAATACTTCTAATTCAGGATTGGCAATACTATTATCAGTATATTGTAATAGCTGTTCGTCTGTCGGCAAAGCTGCAATATGGCTATCCGCCTTGCCTAAGGACAATGAAACTCGGTCAAAATAGTGTTTGTAGTCAGATGTATGTCTTTGCAGTAGCGTATTGTATGACAAAGTACTTGCCCTATCGATGCGTTGTTCAGCCAATTGTTGATAAAGCTTTCCTTCCTTGACGGGATCTTTATCGAAGCCGTTAAAACTGGTAACATTGGTTATCAATAACACCACCTCATGACAACCCTCCAGTTTCAAGTCACCGGTAGGGTAGGTTTTTATATTCCCATCTTGGGCAATTGCCTTGATGATGGTTCGGAAATGAATGCCCCGATCGGGGTCGTAAAAATGCTTGTTGTCGTTGGGTAAATCGCCATAATAATTGGGATATGAATGATATGCAGCATAGCCATCAGCAATGATTTCTTGGTTGCCTGTATCTACGGCATAAGGCAATTGTGAGGTAAAAGACAGTCTTGCATCAATACCTTTGCTGGCTTTGATTCTGATAATCAATACGGAATCAGGAGCAGATGCGAAATACTCAGTGGTGATTTCATTACCGTTTCTCTGATAATGCGTGGTGGCGATGGCATTGCTGATATCTAAAGTGCGTTCATAGCCACTGATAACCTCTGTTTCCGTTCCATAATCGATGGTCAGCTGTCCCACAGGTTGGTAATTCTCGCTATAGTGTCCTTGAATCTTTTTGATCGCTTCCTCTGCTCCTTTGTAATCCTCTTGGTCAAGCAATCTTCGTACTTCTGGCAAGGCTTTGAAGGCATCTGGTGTATAGACCTCATACTCAGGCTCTCCACTCCACAACGTGATGTCATTGAGTGAAATTTTGTCTTTGTAGGTACCTCCATAAACGATGCCACCCAAATTGCCGTTGCCAATCACCAATGCTTCTTCAAAATAGGTGGCAGGTTTGTTGTAGTGCAGTGTTAAGGGAGTGCTCTGAGCGAACACCCCCGTTGTCACTACGCATTGTACAAATAATGTAAAAAATGTTTTTTTCATTTTACATTTAAATGCATTGTAAACGGATTCTCCTTAGTGTCAGGTTTCCACTCGCCATCAATGTTATTGCCGTTAGGATTGCCATATTTGGCGAAATTTGTCCAGTAGTCCATCATACGGTCAGACAGTTCATAGTCGGCTGGGGTGAATGGACGACGACTATTCTTCAGCGTCTTGAAGATAAACCACAACTCTGACGAATGATATGCGGTGTTAGGCTCGCCAGGCAGTCTGCGGTCAAAGCGATAAGCATATACGGGGTTCTTGCTCTGTGTTTCACGCAGGAAAGCAAATTGGTCAATTCCTTCACCCATAGTTGGCATCATGTCGTCAAGGGTAGAACCCAACATATAAGGCACATCAGCAATGGTGTTATCTGTAGCAGCTTCCGTAAAGCTCTTGCCCAGCAAACGCCCATCGATATGAGGAGTGAAAGGCAGTCCCTGAACCTTACCAGTGGCCATGAATGCACCAAAAGCAGCATTTAGCTGTTCTGGAGTCGCAGCACGCATTGCCTCCAAGGTAGTCAGACCGGCAGCATCCATCATTTCCTTGCCAATGTTTTCTGCTACATCCTGTGCAGGAGCAGGAATCAACTCGCCCAAGCCACCTATGCTTTGGATGATAGCTCTGCTCACCATTTTTTTCGATTCGTTAGATGTAACCAGGTTCTTGATGCTTGCAGCACCTGCACTTTGTCCGAAAATCATGATGTTATCCGGGTCACCACCAAACTGAGCGATATTGTTGTGTACCCACTTCAGGGCTGCAACTTGGTCCCAAGTACCATAGTTGCCTGACACGCCATCAGTGTCTTCCTTTGCCAACTGAGGATGGGACAGGAAGCCCATTATTCCTAAACGATAATTGATGGTTACGAGGATAAAGCCACGTGTTGCCCATGCGTCGCCATCCATTGTAATTTCGTGTCCCCAGCCGCCCATATAGGCGCCACCGTGTACCCAGAAGGCTACAGGTAGTTTGGCGTCTGTCTTGCCAACGGTCTGAGCAGGAGCCCAGATATTTAAATACAGACAGTCTTCACTGCGAGCAGGGTCACCACCGAAATAAAACTCTTCTGTATAGAAATCGCCGGGATTATGATCACTTTGTAGAGATGCGTTACCCCAAGTGTCACATAGTTTCACGCCTTCCCAAGCCACAACAGGTTGAGGACGTTTCCAACGTAAGTCTCCCACAGGAGGAGCTGCATAGGGGATACCCTTATACACCATCACGTTGGTAGAATCGGTTAATACTCCCTGAACCTGACCACCTTCGATGGTCAGCACAGGATTTTCATTTACTTGCTTCTCGGTAGTACAAGCTGTCATCAAAGCAACAATAGTTAGGCCAAAAATGTACTTTAATTTCATCTTACTATTAGTTAGATTTAGTTATGTTATTCATTATTCTTCTTGTAAATGCCAATACACTAGTCAACGACAACAGTGTGCCAAGTATAAGTATCATCCACATTACAGGTGACCAAAACTCTGGGTGCTTAGCAAAGAGCTTATAGCGCAGGTCATTGAAAGCATGGTGCAGCAGATAGCACCCCCAGCTATTGGTGTTATAACGAAGGAACGCACCTGTGCGTGGGTTCACATAGAAAGTGTACTGCCCAGTAGTAACTTTCCAAATGGGTAATGGGTCTATGTGCTGCAAATCAGCGTAATAATTATCATAGTCGGTCAGTAGCTCTGTGCTAACGGTATCCAACTGGCAGAAAGATTTTACAGCACCTGCCACCACCTCTTCGCTTAGGTAGAAAGGTTTAACTAAATGTGTTGAGGCATTGATATATATAGGTTCATCGTGCCCCTTTAAACTGATGATATAAATGGGAATGGTGTCGAAACTGTTCCATTCGATGCGACTAACCTGTCTGTCGTAGCGGGCAATGATGCGCCTATAGTCCAACGCATAGCGTTCCAGTGACATAGTTCCTTGAAGCAATGAGTCGCTCCATGTTGTAGCTTCAGGTGGGGGAGCCATATAAACAGGAGGTAATGTGTCGGTTATATGGGCAGGGATTGTCAGTAAGTTGTCGTTTAACACATCATATAATGTGTGCCCTTTATAACGATAAACTACTAACGATTTGCACCGAAAACCTTTCATGATAGACATGGCTTCTTGTTTCCCCCCGTTAGAGGTAACGGAAAGAGAGTCTGTAAGGCGTTCACCTAGTAACTTATCGATTGATGACAGTCCCCGAGGCAAAGGCTCCAGGTCAGCAAAGCGAATATACACATCCTTGGGTAGCATCGACTGGTAGCTCTTGTGCATTCCCAAACCGAAGGATAGTAGGCAAGCTATACTCAGCAGAAGACCTACCCACGTTATAATATGACGAATACCTCCCATTATGATGCAAAATTAAGGAAAAAAACTATTTGTCTCAAAATAAAATGCTACATTTGTGGCAAATACAAACTATCAAACCTTTTAACGATGAATTTCCTTTACAGATTTATCTGCTTGCTGGCTTTATCAATACTGATGGCTTGCGGCTCTCAGACAACCACCTCCACTGTGAGTAACCCATTGACACTCACAGATGGCAACCCGGTAGTAATGGGTGACCCCTTTATCCTTCATGCTAGTGATGGTAAATTCTATGCTTATGGCACTGCTGAAGGTGGCTTGGATGGTTTCCTGGTATATGTGAGTGATGACCTCTCCAATTGGTCTTTGGCGGGGCAGTGCTATAAAGCAGATCCTAATGGATGGACTACCGACTGTTTCTGGGCACCTGAGGTTTATGAGCGTGATGGTAAGTTCTATATGCTTTTCTCCTCCAACTGGAAGGAAAACCCCACCAACGAAGGCGAGATATTCCGCATTGGCGTAGCTGTAAGTGATAAACCTACAGGCCCATTTAAAGAACTTTCCGACAAACCCATATTCGACCCTGGTTACCCCATTATAGATGCCAACCTTTACTTTGCTGATGATGGCAGGGTGTATCTCTATTACTCGCGTTGTTGCTATAAGCATACTGTAGAAAGCGAGCTAGCTACTCAATTGAAAGATGAAGGCAAATATGAGGAGATTGAGGAAAGTTGGATTTATGGCGTAGAGATTAAACCCGATTTTAGTGGAGCGATAGGTGAGCCAGTACAGTTGCTCGTGCCTCCTTATGAACTGAACGGTCCACAGGAGTGGGAGAGTCGTAGCGCGATGGCTGGTGAAGCCAACCGTCGTTGGAACGAGGGCTCCTATATTTTCAAGCATGACGACACCTATTATATGATGTATAGCGCCAATTTCTATGGTGGCCCTTACTATGCAGTGGGCTATGCTACAGGAAAGTCACCTTTAGGCCCCTTCACTAAGGCTGCCAATAATCCTGTGCTGGAGCGTAACAACGACAAGGGAGGTGAAGTATATTGCACTGGTCATAATATGGTGCTTACTATGCCTGATGGTACCATCTACGCCGTTTATCATGGGCGCACCCAGCGT
>JAEEOD010000114.1 GCA_016284115.1 Bacteroidaceae bacterium | reverse complement strand
CTCTGTACATCAGTATTTCATAGAACTAAAAAAAAGCATCCCTTGCGGAAGGCGGATGCAAAGGTAGAAACTTTCTACGACTCCACAAAATATTTTCAAAAGAATTTTTTGAAAAAAAAATATACCATATCTATATATGAGGGAGAAACAGGGCTCGAGTTATCAAAAAGAGGGTTTGGAACAACCAAATCACCAAATAGAAATGTTCATGCTATCAACGAGGATCGTCTTTGATATAAAGAAACAAACCATGAATCTGGAACTAGCTAGCAAGAAGATTAGGGTCAGAAAGGAAATTGGGAAGTAGCTCGTTTGTTATTAGTGGGTCACTATGAACAAACTCGCAGTGTTATTTTGAGGCAGATATTTCCATCACCAGAACTAATCTTTGCTATCTATTAAGGGAAAGGCTACTATCACTCGTTCCAATATCTCCCATGGGTCGTTGCAGTATCTGTTATGGGGGTATAGGAGATACTGCGATCACTGATAGCAGATACTGCGACGACCCATAGCAAAGCCTCCGACAAGTAATAGAAGACGCTCCTTTCAAAAAACAGCCTTCGTTGGGAGAAAAACTATGAAAAAGACCTTAATTAACCTTACCGAAACTGCCCCCTAAATTTACTCGAAGAGTGAGCACCTGATGCCAATTCAGCCCAGTTTTTGTGATGTTGAATATGGCACCTGCATAGCCAGAGACATATTTATTGACGATGAACTGATATTTGAGGTCAGTACGGTTATATACGGGAGCATTATAATAAGTATCAGCCCAGTAATAGGCCCCAAAATATTTCTTGCCAAAAGGTTGCTGATGACGACCTGCATAAAAGATATCTTCTAAGAAGAAGCGTTTATAGTGTGCATTCACCTCTCCCAAAAAGCCGAAAGGAGTGCGGCGACCATCATCCATAGCACGTTCACGATCGAAACTAGCTAAAGCTCCTACCCTAGCATCAAAACCTGCATCGACGACACGGCTTTCCAATTGATAGCCCACGAATGGATGTGCCACCAGATTGTCGTGGATATGTTGCTTCTCATCAGCATGCCAAGTAAGCGCATAGTGATAGTAATACCCTTCTAAGCCAACATAGAAACGGTTACTCACCTTGCTGAATGCCTCATCCTCCATCTTTCCTATGGTATGCTTGAAGCTAAGACCTGCCATGAACTGCTCACGGTCTTTATTCGTACGGAAGCCTGTCCAGTCTAAAAATGCCTCAAAATAGCCTCGCTTATACTGATGCTGGATTGCAAAACCTTGCATGGTAGGACGATAATAGCGAATGGTATCGGCAAACATAAAAGATGGATAATCGCCTAATAACTTGTCACGTTGGAAGCTACCAAATGTAAAAGTCAAAGGTTTAGTTTGATAACGATAGTACAATACAGGGATGCCATCAGTAAAGCCATGCTTTATACCAAACTCTAAATGACCACTATAACCCGCCATGATGCTATGCTTACCTTCGTCCCAGCTAAAGCCTATTTCAGGGGTAACACGCAGACCTCCAAAAGTCAAGGTGGTACGATAGGTATCGTCACCCTCGCCATTATCAAAAAAACCTTCTGCACCAAGTCTCCACTCCAAATTCTGGGCAAAGGTGAATTGAGCAGCTGCCAATATTAATATTATAAGATATAATCTTTTCATCTGCTTAAATGCTTTCCAATATGCGTTTTATCACAAGGGTAGCAGAAATCTCACGATTAGCTGCTTCTGGTATTACTATTGAACGCGGACTCTCGATCACATCATCAGTTACTATCATATTACGGCGGACTGGCAAGCAGTGCATAAAAAAAGCATTGTTTGTCCAACTCATGTGCTCTGTATCAATAGTCCAACTCATGTCTTTACTTAATACCTGTCCATAGTCAGCTGGATTCGTCACACCAGGACAACTCCAGTTCTTGGCATAGACAAAATCTGCACCAGCTAACGCCTTCTTTTGGTCGTATTCCACCACTGCATTACCCACAAAAGCAGAATCTAGTTCGTAACCTTTAGGATGTGTGATAACAAAATCCACATCAGCTGCATTCATCCACTCTGAAAACGAGTTGGGAACAGCTTGTGGCAAAGCCTTTGGATGAGGAGCCCACGTAAGCACCACCTTAGGGCGTTTTACTTCCTTATATTCCTCGATAGTAATCAAGTCAGCAAAAGCTTGCAAAGGATGTACAGTTGCCGTTTCCATCGCAAATACTGGACGACCACTATACTTTACGAACTGATTGAAAACAGTTTCAGCATAGTCGTAGTCACGCTCCTTCAACCCAGCAAATGAACGGACGCCAATCATATCACAATAGCAACCCATAACGGGGATAGCCTCCAATAAATGCTCACTCTTGTCGCCATCCATAATCACGCCACGCTCTGTTTCAAGTTTCCATGCTCCTTGGTTCACATCCAGTACAATCACATTCATACCCAAATTCATAGCAGCTTTTTGTGTGCTCAATCGCGTACGCAAACTGGAATTGAAAAATACCATCAGCAAGGTTTTATTCTTGCCAAACTCAACATACTTGAACCTATCGTTCTTTATTTCTAAAGCTTCTTGCAACGCCTGATGCAAGTCGCCTAAATCTGTCACTTTACTGAAATATCTCATCGTTCAATTATTTTCTTATTTGACCTTCACCCTCAATCATCCATTTATACGTAGTGATAGCCTCCAACGCCATTGGACCACGAGCATGAAGTTTCTGGGTACTAATACCTATCTCGGCGCCTAAGCCAAATTGTGCTCCATCGCTAAATGATGTAGGCGCATTCCAATAAACGCAAGCTGCATCAACCTCGCTACAGAACCTATCAGCTACCTCCTTATCTTCTGTAACGATGCACTCGCTATGGCCAGAAGCCACCTTATTAATCCACGTAATCGCCTCATCCAAAGAAGCCACTGTCTTAATCGCCATCTTGTAATCCAGGAATTCTGTGCCGAAGCTCTCTTCTGTAGCAAGTTGCAGCAAAGCTGCAGGATAGTAACTTTGCAGAGAAGCGTAAGCCTCTTGGTCGGCATAAATCACCACATTTTGGTTTGCTAATGGAGTACACAAAGCAGGCAAATCAGACAAACGGCTACGATGCAGCAACACACAATCTAATGCATTGCATACTGACACACGGCGTGTCTTGGCATTATAAATAATAGGTGTACCCTTTGCTATATCTCCAAAGGCATCGAAATAAGTATGGCAAATACCTGCACCAGTCTCAATGACAGGCACCGTAGCATTGTCACGCACAAAACGAATCAAGCCACTGCTTCCACGAGGGATGATCAAATCTACCAGTCCTCGTGCATGCAATAACTCAGATGTGGCTTCGCGATCAGCTGGCAACAACTCCACCACATGGGTATCAATACCGAAACGCTTCAAAACGCAATGAATGATGCCAACAGATGCTTCATTCGTGTCTTGTGCATCACTACCACCCTTCAATACACAAGCATTATGACTACGTAAACAGAGTGAGAACACATCATAACTGACGTTAGGACGGGCTTCATAGATGATACCAATAACGCCAAAAGGTACACTAACCTGCTTAATCTTTAAACCATTAGGACGAATAGTCTCTTTAAGCACCTTACCTACTGGCGAAGGTAGCTTTGCCACATTACGCATATCATCAGCAATGCCTTGCAATCTTTCAAGTGTCAACTTCAGACGGTCATACTTCGGATTAGCAGAATCCATGCGATGCAAATCTTGCTCATTAGCACCCAAAATCACATTAGCCTGAGCCATCATCTCATCTGCAACAGCACACAATACTTCTGCTATCCTTTCGTCACTCAGCCGTAGCAACGACTTAGCAGCTTGATGTACCTCTTGTAATTGAGTTTTTATATCCATACACTTATTCCATATATAAATAATCGTAATGCACTACAGGGCGACCTGCATGTTTACCCATAGCAGTCTTGGCTTGAGCAGAAGTACAATTAGCCTTCCCCACTCCAATTTGGTTGCCTTCTTCATCCACAATACGGATAATATCGTCTTTTTCGAATTCGCCAGTCACTTCAATAATACCTATAGGCAATACACTCACGGCCTTATCACCTCTCAAAGCTTCTAACGCCTTCGCATTGATAGTGATGTCACCTTTGGCAAATCCCTCACTATGTGCAATCCACTTTTTAACACCACTAATAGGCTTAGATTTGGGAATAAAACGTGTACAAACTGCATCTCTCTCTAGCAACAAATGGAGCAAGATGTCATCGCGTTTTCCATTTGCAATGATAACTTCAATCCCTTCATCCGCTACCTTACGAGCAATACTAGTTTTGGTCAACATACCACCACGTCCGAAACTAGATTTAGAAGTTTGAATATAATCAGTTAAGTCCATCTTCTGTCCGATCTCACGAATTACCTGTGATCCAGGTTCAGAAGGAGAACCTTTATAAATGCCATCAATATTGCTCAAGATGATTAAAGCATCGGCATCCATCATAGATGCTATCAATCCACTCAATTCATCATTATCAGTAAACATTAACTCCGTTACACTGATTGTATCATTCTCATTCACAATAGGAATCACCCCATGTTCCAGCATCACCGTCATGCAGTTCTTCTGATTGAGATAATGCCGACGTGTGCCAAAGCTCTCCTTCATGGTTAGCACTTGACCTACCACCATACCATGATCTCGGAACAACTCATAATAACGGTTGATGAGTTTTGCTTGTCCAACAGCAGAAAAAAGTTGACGCTGAGAGGTAGTGTCAAGATGGTGTTCAGATAGTTTCAACTCGCTTCGTCCAGAAGCTACGGCTCCTGACGATACCAGTATTATCTCCATACCTTTATGCCGAAGTTGGGCGATTTGGTCAACCAATGCCGACATGCGTGTCACATCCAGTGTACCGTCCTTTCGGGTCAGCACATTACTACCCACCTTGATAACGATTCTTTTCATAACTCAATGTGCATTACGTTCACCGACTCATTAAGGAAAATAGAAGCCGAT
>JAEEOD010000113.1 GCA_016284115.1 Bacteroidaceae bacterium | reverse complement strand
GGTTTACAAGAAAGACATTGCTAGCATGAAATGGTTGCACTGGGTGGCAATATTCACCATCCCATTGGGCTATTTGGCAAGTCAGGCAGGATGGGCAGTGGCTGAGGTTGGTCGTCAGCCTTGGGTGATTCAAGACATGATGCCTACCAATGTTGCTATCTCACAGGTTTCTATAGGTAGCGTGCAATTGACATTCTTCATTTTCCTCTTCCTATTCACCATCTTGCTGATAGCAGAGATCGGCATTATGCTGAAGGCGATAAAGAAAGGCCCGGAAATTAATGATAAATAAAGTAGTGTTATGAGTTACGAATTCTTACAACAATATTGGTGGTTCGTCGTATCATTGTTAGGCGGACTCCTCGTCTTCTTGCTCTTTGTGCAAGGAGGCAACTCGCTGTTGTTGAATCTTCCTGAGAATGAAACGCAGCGACAGATGATGATTAATTCTACGGGACGTAAGTGGGAGTTTACGTTTACTACTCTCGTTACTTTTGGTGGCGCGTTTTTCGCTTCTTTCCCGTTGTTCTATAGCACGAGTTTCGGTGGTGCCTATTGGGTATGGATGCTTATACTATTTACTTTCGTAGTGCAAGCGGTGAGCTATGAATTCCAGTCTAAGTTGGGCAATCTGTTGGGCAAGAATACCTATCGTTGGTTCCTGATTGCCAATGGCGTGTTGGCACCAATTTTATTGGGCGCGGCAGTATCTACTTTTTTCACAGGTTCTAACTTCTACGTTGACAAGGGTAATATCACCGATACCGTAGCACCTGTTATCAGTTATTGGGGCAATGCCTCTGGTGGTTTGGATGCTTGTTTAAACATCTTCAATGTAATATTGGGCATAGCGGTGCTTTTCTTGGCTCGTATCTTGGGCGAGCTATATTTTATCAACAATATTGAAGATATCGATCTTCATCGTCGAGCACGTAAGAGTTTAGGTTTTGATACCATTTTCTTCTTGGCATTTTTCCTTACTTGGCTTGTGCACCTGCTCATCACTGAAGGTTTTGCCGTTGATCCAGTCACAGGTGTTGTTTCTATGGAAACCTTTAAGTACCTTCACAATTTAATGGCATTGCCTTTGGTAACAATTATGTTACTTGCAGGTGTAGTGTTAGTATTGTATGGTATATTCTGGTCATTAGTGAAAACAGCCTTTAAACGTGGTATTTGGTTTGTAGGAACGGGAACGGTACTTACTGTTACATCTCTCTTCTTGTTAGCAGGCTATAACAATACGTCTTATTATCCCAGTGTTGCTGATTTGCAGAGTTCGCTAACACTAGCCAACAGTTGTAGCAGTGAGTTTACTCTTATCACCATGTTTTATGTTTCGTTACTTGTGCCATTTGTGCTTGCCTATATCTTCTATGCATGGCGAAAGATAGATAGTAAGCCTATCGACGCCGAAGAAATTCAACACGATGAACATGTTTATTAAAATAATGAAGAAGTCCTCCTGTTTGGGAGGACTTCTTCATATAAATAAGGTCAATTCAATGATTCTTGTTCCAAGCGTATACCATGATGCAAGCCCCAGCGATTAGAGCTAAGAGACCGAAGTGCAGACCATAGCCATTGGCAAAAGCTACTGGTGCAAAGGTGATGAGACAGATTTCTACGGGGGCTATAAAGAGATAAGCTATGGCATAGTCATCCATACAATGGCTTTTCTGTTCTGGGTCAGCCACTCGCAACATGGCAATACCCATAGCTACTGTACCAGTGAACCATCCCCATGTAAATAGGGCTTTCTCTAACCAGCAATCATTCTTCATTAGCCATCGACCCACAATCAGCACATAGAGAAGGGTGAGTAGCAGACCACTGATGAGTAAGATACTCAGAGGAACAATGTAATTCAGCACTACAGATAGCTTGATGGCAGAGATGCCAAATGCTACTAAGAAGTCAGTGAATGCTCCGCTTAAGTGTCTAATAATGCGAGGTGATGTGTATTGCAATGATCCCGTCTTTTTAAAGATATAACGCATCAGGATGCCAAATATGAAAGCACAACTGAAGACCGGCATCTCTAGTTGAGGCATGAAATAGGACACACCTTTACTGATGCCATAGCCACCTAATGCCACCATGGCTATGATGGAAAGATTAAATGCTAAGCTATCGATAGAGATGGGAGAGGTGGATGATTCCCCCATGCTATGACGTTTGTCAGCAGGTAGCAAACCTGTACGTAACTCATTAGGCAATTCCTCAAATGTGGTAAGGAAGGAGGTATAACCCTTCTTTGTGCCCCATTTGATGAGTGCTAGTCCGATGAATACCGAACAGAGTATGCCTACCGTAGCACAAGTCATTGCCAATGTCATCATGTCATCACCGCCCATCTTACTAAAAGCTTGTCCTATGGCTGCAGCCGTACCATGTCCACCGCAGAAACCGCTAGGTAGTGAAAGTCCGAAATAGGGGACAACCGGCCAGAATACACTTAAGATGCCAATACCTACCAGGGCGCCAAATGCCCATTGCCACAACATTCCTGTCTGCGAATAGATCCACATACGCTTCGCTCGAGTACCTCTTTCCTGCTTCTTGATATCAGAGACGAAAGGCAAACATCCAAAGATAAAAGCAATCAGTATACTGGCATATGTTCCCATGTTGTTAGATAGTGGTAGCCAACCCAGTCCACCTGGACCGAAAGCTAAGCCCATGAAACCCGCCATCAGGCTAGGAGGTATAAAATAACGTTGTGCCAGTTGCACCTTTACTCTGATTAGTTTGCCCAAAAGCAATAACAATGAGATGATGCCCACATCCGTAAACAATGTCCAAGGTGTGAATTCGTTCATGTTCTTTCGATTTAGGATACAAATATACTGTTTTTCCATAATACCTCATTGCAAAAACAGAAAAAACAAGCCGCATGAACGATTGTTATGATTCATGGTCAAAGTTCACTCCTTATTATATATAAGGTGGAAAATAATAAGATGAAAACATTTTGCAGGTGTCGAAAAAGTCCTTATCTTTGCATCCGCTTTCGTAAATGAGGGCATTGTTCTTTGCTCGATTAGATGGGAAAAAAGAAAAGATAAAATATTTGTAAAAATTTTTAAGTTTTTTCTTGCAGGTATCACAAAATAGTGCTACCTTTGTAACCGCTTTCCCCCTTTTTGGGGGGTATGTTCTATGAAATACTGATGTACAGAGGACAGGCAGCTATCCGGTATTTGTTTTTCAGAGCTGTTACCGGATGTCTGAAGATAAGGTGTTATAATACATGAACGACCGTCAAAGGTGATTTGCCTTTTTTTATATTACGGACAGTCCTGACAGATTCAGACAATGTTTCCCCGGCAT
>JAEEOD010000112.1 GCA_016284115.1 Bacteroidaceae bacterium | reverse complement strand
CTTCGACAAACTGGATGTACACCGTGTGGAACAGATAGTTAAGCTGGTGGGCAGTGATCGTTTCGGACAAATATTCATTACCGATACCAACCGTGAGAACTTAGACAGAATATTGGAGAAGACTCAGGTGGATTATAGCCTGTTCAGCGTGACTGACGGCGTGGTGACACCCATAAATTAATGCGGCTATGAGAAGAAATGATGCAGAATCTGTGGGAATGCTGATACGCAAATTCCTCCGTCAGGAGGGATTGGAAACACCTCTGAATGAGAAAAGGTTGATTGATGCCTGGACGGAGGTGATGGGACCTGCTATTGCTGCATGGTCGAAACCGCAATTCATCAAGAACCAGACTTTGTATGTGGAAGTAACCTCGGCACCTTTGCGTCAGCAACTGATGATGGGGCGTCAGCAATTGGTGACTAAGTTGAACCAACACGTGGGGGCACAGGTAATTTCCAATATTATTTTCAGGTAATACTATTTCTTGGTTTTCGCAACAGGCAGGTCTTCAGTATAAGGTGGAGGCTATAATGTTATTATTCCATCCATTGTGATGTCGGTAGGCTCAACCGGCACATCATCCACTATTTGATAAGGGAAACAGACACCAACTTTATAAGCGTTGGTAAGTTTGGGTAGCAGGCGGTCATAATAACCCTTCCCTCTGCCTAAACGATTGCCGCTCTTGTCGAAAGCCATACCAGGCACAGCAACAAAATCAATCTTATCATAATCTGTAAACAACCCGCCAGTAGGTTCTGCTATGCTGAAAGAACCAATAGCCAGTTCGTCGGCATTACGATAAATGTGAAGTTCCAAATCATCGCCCACCACCTTGGGTAGCAATACTAGTTTTTGGCTACACCATTTATCTATGAAAGCATGGGTATTGACTTCATCACCTAACGAGTGATACAGCAACACCGTCTGGGCGTTTTGGAAATGGATGTCAGCCTCCAAAGCTTGCATAATGAGTTGAGAGTCGGTTGCTTCCGCCCCTTGGTGTAGCTTTTTCAGCTGTTTGATATGTTTCCTTAATTCGCCTTTAGTCATGGTTTACAAAACAAGGGGGCTCGCCCCCTTGCAAATGTTTAATGTTTAGTCTTCAGTCTTTTCTGGTGCCTTCGGGAAAGCCTCTCCCTTTTCCAACACCTCAATAGCTTTCAGTACGGTATTGTCATCAAGATTCCAATACTGGATATAAGGTTGAGTGCCGAGTACGTTGCTGATGATATTGGAACAAAGGTATTTCTCCAACAGTTTGTGCGATTTGTTGATTAGCAGGTTGCGACGTTTCACACCCCGGCTGTCGCAATAACGGATAAACTGTCCTGTGATATCTTGCTTTGAGAGATAGTTTGCCAATTTTTCAGGTTCGCCAAAACTCAGCAACTTCTCACGGTTCTTGTCGCTGTAGTCGAAGCCAAAGCGGGAAATCAATCCCTTGTTGCTCACTTCAATAAGATAAGATGTTACACCAATGGTATCCTGTGGCACGAAAATGTCTGGCATAATACCACCACCAGCGTAAACTGGACGTCCCAAAGTAGTAAAATATTCCTCTTCAGTATTCAGCTTGATGCTGTCTTCCGAGAAGAATTCACCGTGCTCATAACGACTGATCCAGTCGGTATCATATTCTGGGTCCTTGCCATTCTCGTAAGGGCGTTGGATGCAACGGCCTGAAGGAGTATAGTATCTCGCTACAGTCAGACGGATAGACGAACCATCGCTGAACTCGATAGGCTGTTGTACCAATCCTTTACCAAATGAACGACGACCTATGATAGTACCTCTGTCATTATCCTGAATAGCACCAGCAAAGATTTCGCTGGCTGAGGCAGAACTTTCGTTGATGAGTACTACCAAAGGCATACGCTGACAACTGCCTGTTCCGTTCGCATACTCTTCCATACGTGGATACTTGCGTCCCTGAGCAAAGAGCATCAGTCGTCCTTCGGGAAGGAATTCGTTTACCATGCGCAGAGCAGCATCCATATAGCCGCCTGTGTTGTCGCGCAGGTCGATAATCAGGCCTTTGCAGTTCTGGTGACTCAGCTGAGCGATAGCGTTCAGCAGTTCCACATGAGTAGTGCGTGCGAACTTGTTGATTTTAACATAACCGAACTCATCGTTAATCATATAGGCAGCATTGATAGAGTTCTGAGGAATGTCGCCACGAACCACGATAAAGTCAAGCAAATCTTTCTCACCGTTACGTTTAACAGATATCTTCACCTCAGTGCCCTTAGGCCCTTTCAGGTGCTCTTTAGCAGTACGTTCGTTCACCATCTTGCCTACAAACAAACTGTCGTTCACCTTCACGATACGGTCACCAGCCATAATACCCACCTTCTCTGAGGGACCACCCTCAATCACGCTGTTGATATGGATGGTATCGTCCTGAATGACGAACTGAATACCGATGCCGCTGAAACTTCCCTCCAACTCTGAGTTAACTTCCTCTGCATCCTGAGAAGGTATGTAGGTAGAGTGGGGGTCAAGTTGTGCCAATATCTGTGGTAAAGCGCCTTCAACTACGTTACCCATGTCGATTGTATCCACGTATTGATCCTCTACAATGCGCATCAGGGCATTGATTTTGTTGGAAGAGCCGTTAATGATACCAAGACGATTACCTCCATAGTGCTTGCTGTAGAAAGTACCAATCAGAATGCCACCCACTATGCTAAATGCAATAATGAATGGTATGAATCTTGTAGTCTTGTTGTTATTTGCCATATTTTTGTCAATCATTAATATCCATATACACCACTTCGATGTTCGCTTTCTTCAATAGTTGTATTCCATCATCCAATCTGTACTGACGAGAATACACCACTCGCTTGATGCCTGCCTGGATAATCAACTTTGCGCATTCGATGCAGGGGGAATCAGTAACATAGAGTGTAGCGCCCTCGCTGTTGTTGTTAGAACGTGCAATTTTGGTAATAGCGTTTGCTTCGGCATGCAAAACATAAGGATAAGTCACGTTGTTCTCATCCTCGCATACGTTCTCGAACCCTGAAGGCGTACCGTTATAGCCGTCAGAGATAATCATCTTGTCCTTTACTATCAGTGCTCCCACTTGACGGCGTTTGCAATAGGAGTTTTCCGACCAGATACTTGCCATGCGCAAGTACCTCTTATCCAGTTCGATTTTCTTTTCTGTAGTATTCATTATCTGTTCTTGGGTAATAATGCTATCACGTATGTCACTTCACCATCTTTATAATAGATATACAATGCGTTGGAGTCACCGCTGTACTTGAAAGCGGTGTTCATGCCTTTCTGGAACTGCAGGGCAAGCACATCTGTCTCTGTTCCGCTCCAATTCATGTCGTAGGTGCTCATTGCCCTGTTTTTTGCGTCGGCCCTCCAGGTACCTGTAAATGATGATTCTACCCCCTTGCCGGAAAAGGCACCCGTAAAAGCACCATCAATGGAGGCACCGATAAATTCCACCTCATAATTGCCGTTGGTCTTTTGCAACTCTATGCTCCTGGCCTCTGCCTCTCG
>JAEEOD010000111.1 GCA_016284115.1 Bacteroidaceae bacterium | reverse complement strand
GTCCCAATAAGAAGGGGCATTCAAATGGATAGCAATTACCTGATAGCCTGGACGATCTGGCACATCAATGTATTCAACAGGCAGGTCTATCAATGGCTCCAGTTTTGCTATCTCTCTGGCAATCTCCTTTCGCGTGTTGTCAGTAACCTCCTGTCCCAATATCTTCAGTGTCGTTGGGGCAATACCAAAGAACACCCAGCCACCAGCAGTATTGAGGAAGGCACAAGCAGAACGCATACCATCCTTTAACTCGCCCGTTGTTTTCTTCATCTCCAACGTACGAGTCTCATCACCTTGTATGATAACTTTTACTTCCTCTATTGTCATAATTGCTATTATTTTGTTAATGCATTTGCAAAAGTACACAAAATCGAGCAAAAATCCAAAAATTATTATAGTTAATGAGGTAGAACTACAGCTATTTGCGTTTTTAACATCCTGAATAAGATATTTTGGACACTTTGCTTATGGCTTTTCTGTTCTGTTCGTTTATTAAACGCTACCACATATAACGTACAAAAGTAGCCGTCCCTTTGTTTGGACAGACAATAAGAGAGTCATTAAACTCTTTCTCATAGTTTAAAGAATTAAAGAGATATTCGTCACCTATTTTCTTCCAATTCTCATTGGCACTACACACACTATCAAGAATAGAAATCATGGATTTTATGTTGGCATCCTTAAATACCATTTGATAAATATCCTTGAAGTCATCAGCCATAACATGCTCATTCTTATAATTTGTTATCTCATAAGGTGGCAGAGTTATTCCTGTCCCAATGTCATCCAAGAGTTTGTCCATATTGGAAGAACTGTAGAACGAACTATTAGTACTGTAGTAATCCCAGCCGATTAGTATCAGGGGGATGCCTATAGAAATCAGGATCCTATATAGCAGCCTGATCTTTCCTTTCAAAATCCATTTATTGACTATCCATAAGACAATTATCAATACTACGAATAATACCACAAAGATTATTGCAGCATTTATCCCCCAGAAAAATAGTTGTAATTCGCTCATATGTTTTACAGTTTTAGTTTCTTTGCAATTTGTCAGTGAGAATTAATTATTTGAACATGGGATATATACAGGTTACAAATGGAGAGACATTTGCCGGATGTTGATACCAACCAAATTTCCCATAGCCAGTATTGTTTCTTGGATATTGGATGCATAGCCTCTTCTTTGCACGCGAAATGGCTACGTAGAGTTTACGGGCATCTTCTTGTATCCCCTGTTTTGCTCGTTCCCTTTCTTTGGGATCGGATGAATCTCTGAGAATATTATTCCATTCATAGAAGGGATAGAATCCGTCCCGCACATCGAAAACTACGACATTCTCAAACTCAAGTCCTTTTGCTCTGTGTACAGTAGATATATACACTTTTACTTTGTCTTTCAAGCTTTTGCTCTCACACAAATCAGATTCTCGCAAGGTATTCAACTCTATCATATATTTATCTAGAAGCTGCCTAAGTGAAAGGTTCGCTTCCTTAGGAATAAAGTCTTCTGACAAGAACGGAAGTAAGTATTTCATCTTGTCCAATTCTTCTATAAAGCCTCTTTCCGCAAAATAATGATAGGCATATTCCGTCTCAGTAGCAAGTAGATTTCTTTTTCCTTCCTCTACCTTTTTTGACAATAGTAATTCCGTATGCCTATATAGTTCACCATATTGTTCTTTAATCTTGGCTATAATTTCTCTGTGATTTGCATAAAATTCATTTTGAAGGATAAAGACATGGTTTGCTTTCTTGTAGCAGTAGTCAACAAGGCTCTTGGTGGCTTTCACGTCATCAATGGCAAGATGTGAGTTCTTCCCTTGCAGATTAAATGTTGCCAGCAGATCTTTTAACTTATAGGAATTGAGGTCGGGCTCAACAACTCGCGTTATTGCTAAGGAGTCATGAACTTTTATCCAACGCTTGGCAAGATCATCAATTCTACAATCACGCTGAAGGTTTGCGTCCAATATCTGATAGTCATACTTTGCATTATGAGCCAAGACAGGTGTGTTTCCAACCCAATTGAGGAACATAAGCAGTCCTTCTTTCCTGTCCATTTTCTCTCGCTTTTTATATTCATCAGGAAGTGGATTCTCAATATCTCCCAACATGAGAGGAATTGTTTTATCAGTATAAAGCATCAGATCCAGTTCATCTACAACTATACCGTTACTAATATGGATTGCTGCTATTTCGACAATATCATCGTTGTTGACATCAAGTCCAGTTGTCTCTGTATCAAAAATAACAAACTCATTAGGATAGTCGTGAATAAAGTTCTTAATGAGGTTCCGTCTTGCATCATCCAACAAATCATTTCCTCTTAAACAAGCCTTATTTGCTTCATCTATCAACTGATGGGCAGTTTCCATCTTTTGGCAGACCCCAATGCCCATCAATATTCTTGTCCACGACATGATGTTTTCTGGCTGGGTGAACACATTCAGATGTGAAAATATGAGTTTCACTTCTTTTGTCCATAGGAAATCAGTCCCTGAAATCTTAAAGTGTTCCACGTTTTTACGTGCCAGTCGCTCACTTATTTTATCACAGTCTTTATTAGAGTAAGTTAATATGGCCGTTCTACCATCACTATAACTCAATGCCCTTTCAGCGGCCATGTCGTAAGCACAGAAATCATTTTCGTTGAATCCTTCTCGCAGTTCACAAGACTCCATTAGTAGAGCATCTTGTGGTTGTTGTAAATCAGCATTCTCTCCCTGTGCTTGTGGCAATATATCCTTGTCCACATGAAGATAAATCTCTGCATATTGGTTAAAAATATCAAGCAGATACTTTGGAGAACGATAGTTTCCATGGAAGTGATGAATGTTCCCTTGGCATTGATCCTTCAAGTATGACAAGGTCGAAAGTTTGGCTCCCATAAACGAATAAATAGCTTGTTGCTCATCACCAAGATATACCAAGCATGGATTATTAGGAGCAGTCACCAGCTCAATAATAGCCAATTGCAACCTGTTCAAGTCTTGCACTTCATCAACCTGTATCCATGAGTAGCGCTTAACTTCGTTTTGATGTTCTATCAAATAATCATATCCATAAAGCAACAAATCCTCAAAGTCCAACAAGTCATATTTCTTTTTATATGAGGTATATTCTCTTGCAATCCTCATAAACTTGGCATCCTCAAAATGTCTTTTCAATTCAGGTCGAACAATAATTTCTTCGGGGTGATGATGCTCTACTTGATGCAGTAAGTGTTGGAAATTATAATATTCGTCAACATTAACCAAATCAAGTCCAAAACAATGCCTAATGATATCACCGATAATAACACTTTTCTCTTCATCATCAATAATAGTTGTTTTCTGTACTATCACTTTGTTCTCTCTAAGCATCGTCGAACAGAAATGATGCACATTTCCCACAAACAATTTTTCTACGACGTCATTTCCTACACGTTTGTCAATTCTCTCTTTCATTTCTCGTGCTGCACGATTAGTAAATGTGAGGCAAAGCATATCCTCAACCGTGATACCATTATCTATAGCATGCATCACACGCTCTGCAAGCACACGGGTCTTTCCGCAACCTGGAGGGGCAAGAACAAGGTGATAGCCTTTGTTTAGGTTTATAACATCCTTTTGGTCTTGATTAAAAACATTGTTAACACATTGAGGAACACCATAACCCTTTTCATGATTTTCATCTATCATTTTTTGAGTACTTTCATGCATCATTCTCTTTAAATTGTCGAAAATTTTGGCATAACATGTATCTAACATTTCTTTAGCATATGAAAGTCCTTGATTTGCAGCTTTTTTATACCATTCTGCGGCCTTTTCGTAGCTTTGAGACACGCCAGTACCTTTAAAATATAATGTTCCTAAACAAAATTGAGCAATATCATTTCCTTGTTCAGCAGCCTTTGTATACCAATACACCGCTCCATCATAGCTTTGGGGAACACCTTGTCCATTTTCAAAACAAGAGCCTAATAAATATTGAGCACGAGCAATACCCTGTAATGCAGATAATGCATACCAACACACTGCTATTTCATAGTTTTGGGTAACACCTTGACCTTTTTCATAACAACTGCCTAAATCACATTGAGCAATTCCATTCCCTTGCTCGGCAGCTTGTGTATAAAAAAAGACTGCCATCTTATAATTCTGCGGAACATCTTTTCCCCAATAACAAAGATAACCCGAACGATATTGAGATGTTCCATACCCTAGTCCCTGTTTTTCAGCTTTTGTATACCATTCCAAAGCTTTTTCGTAATTCTGAGCTACTCCTATACCAGAATAATAACAATTACCTAAAGCTCTTTGAGCAACTGCATCCCCTTGCTTAGCTGCTTTTGTGTACCATTTTACAGCTTTCTCAGAATTCTGCGGAACACCTCTTCCCCAATAATAACGATCCCCTAAAATATATGGACTAATTATATACGATCCTTGGTTAGCAGCTTCTTCAAACCAATACGCCGCTTTTTCGTAACTCATTAGAACTCCATGTCCACTTTCATAACAATAGCCTAAATATACTTGAGCCTGCGCATGTCCCTGTTCAGCTGCCTTTGTGTACCATTTTACTGCTTTCTCATAACTCTGAGGCACCCCAACCCCTATCTCATAATCACGGCCTAATTTGTATTGCGCCCAAGCATCACCTAGTTCTGCTGCCTTTGTATACCATTCCCTAGCTTTTTCATAGCTCCTAGATACACCATGTCCCCAAAAATAACAATCACCTAACGCCATTTGAGACTCTATAAGCCCATGCTCAGCAGCTTTTAAATAGCAACCTGCTGCTTTTTCATAATTCTGCGGAACACCTTTACCATAATAATAACGATCACCTAAATCCTTTAATTTATTTTGAGCATTTGTGTTACCTTGCTCTGCTGCCTTTGTGTACCATTCTACTGCTTTCTCGTAACTTTGGGAAACTCCTTGACCATTATAATAACAAAATCCCAATTTATATTGAGCAGTTTCGTCTCCCTGTTCAGCTGCCTTCGTGTACCATTCCACCGCCTTCTCATAACTCTGAGGTACACCTTGCCCATTCTTATAGGTTTGAGCGATATGCACTAATGCTCTTAAACAACCATTTCTCGATGACTTATCATACCAAAATCTCGCCATTTGATGGTCAACTTGTGTTCCATACCCTTGACGATAACAACAGCCCAAACAACATTGAGCTTCTACATTTCCAATTTGGGCTGCTTCCTGAAAAAGTAGAAAAGCTTTGTGAGAGTCTATTAGGCTTTTGTCGACATTTTCTCTCCCTTCACAAACACTTTTTGCCTGTTCATATATTTGTTTCGCCTTTGTATTATCCACTGTTATTTCATCATATAAGCCAGTATCGGAATTCCGGGGCTCCTCGCTTTTATCGTTATCGTTTACCATATGCTGTTTCATTCATTTTGTGTTATAGAGTTTGATTATTTTCATCAATCTTATTAGCTGCATCATAAAAATCTTCTATACTAATAATGTCGTCTTGATTCTTGTATTTTTCGTAAATAGCGAACTCACGTTCCATATTATGACGAAATGAATCAGGAAATAAGATAATTGGATATGTATTTGTACATTCCAAATTAAGGATGGTATTTACACCATCAATATATGCATCAGATTTTATGTTGTATTCCTCTGCAAATGAATCCCAATTTAGTTCTTCTCGATAATTATGATACTCTTCCATAAATAAGACCTACTCTTATTTTGATGCTACCAATAACTCCCTTACGTCTACATCAAGATGATTAGCAATTTCGTAGAGTTGTTCCACTGATGGCTGCACCTTATTGGTCATCCAGCGTGAAACAGTACCAATATTGCGACCCATTTGCTCAGAGAGCCATGTGCCAGTCTTCTCTTTCTCGGCAAGTACGATCTTAAGTCGATTATAATGTTGTCTATCCATACCGTTATTAGTTACCCATCGCCCAACATTAGGCGTTTCGTGTGCAAATTTAATAAATTATATGCAATGGAACAAACAATATGGTATATTTCTCATGGATTATCATGGATTATCAATAAAGGATGGCTGAGCTTGCTCAATTTCTCGCTATCCTGTTCTCCCAAAATGGATTTTTGGGGTATTAGGCTGCCCCTAAAAAATTAGTCCACACAAAGGCAAGCCTTTTTAAGTGGAATCCTCGTTGATTTCAGAGTTGGTATTAGGTGGCGCAATTGCCAAATTGAGGATGTGAACAGTGACTCTTCGATACTCCCTTTTGACTTCAATGACACCCATCTTTTGTAGTGATTTCAAGAATATCATAACTGTCTTCCTGTCCCAGTTCCAACGTTCGGATAGATCTTGATAAGCTATGAAAAAGGGAATCTCAAGGGCATAATATCCGAACACTTTAAAGTCCTTGATTTGTTGTTCGTATAGATCCAAAAAAGCGTAGAATCGTGATGTGCGGCCAGGTAATGACTTGGCCAAGAATGGAAATAAATCCGCATTGAGTTTAGTAAAAATGATGTTCTGATTCATGATTGTATGCTATGTCTTATCGGGGCATTTGCCTCGTTGATTCTCTGTTGAAGTTCTCGTTCGTGTGCCGCTAATATCAACTCGCGTTCTCTGTAAAAGGACTTGACGCTTCTCACAATAGTCTGTGGGTCAAAGTAGCCATAGAATCGTTCATAAAGACCAGCCTTAAAGTTGAAAAAGAAGAGCATCACCTCATCGGTTTTTAACAATTTATACCTACTTGCTATAGCCGAGGCAACCAGTCTGATTTGGTCTTTGCTTGCATCTTCTTTCAGACCACAGCAGACACTTACGTCTGCAATTTGAGGCACAAGCCACATGGCAGACGCAAACCTTCCGTATGTTGCATCGAGCAAACCCAGCCAGGGCGAATTGCCAAGAATGCACTCTTCTGCTTCTTGGCATAAAGAGAGTTGCCGAGCAGGAGAATTTGCCTTTGCAAACTCTTCAAATGTTGGATACTTCTGTAGAAGAACAGACACTTTCTGAGTAAGTTCAGGATTGTTCTGATACTGTGCCGAATTCGCTGATAACTTCTGCAGCGGAGCAATATACATCCCGTTTTCTCTTTTCATCTTCATTAGTTCTTGGCCTATTGTTGATTCCATCTTGACTAACGTTTATTGGGTGATTCTCCCAGTATCTTTCTGAGAGGAAATTATTAAAGTTTTTGCGATATCTGATCTCTGGTGTACTGGCTATATAGCCAGGAAGGTATGTGAGAATGACTGTCCGGTCTTGATCTGTCAGTTCATTCCACATAGTTTTAATGGAATTTTTATCACCAACAGGTTTCCCATACATCTCCCAGACAGTTTCAAATGAGACATCTGTCTCTTTATTGATGATTATAGCGTTAGCGGTATCATCATCATTATCATTCTTATTTTCATTACCATTATCTTTTTTATTGTTACTCTTATTATCATTATTATTTAGGCATCCATTCGCTTGTGATGGGACGCCATCATTTGCGCTCGGATGCGATTGCACACATTGGCTCAGATTTGTATAGCGTTTGCGTGCGTTGGCACTGTTTCGTTCACATCGCTCTTCGTACTTCTTATGATCACGATCAATCTGATTGCAAAGCATAGAGAATAGTGCTATCAATGCTGTGTCTGACGAGGTGAGCTGCTGGCCATCCCTTGCGTAGCGGAATACGCCTTTGATTAGGATACCAGCCTGCTCGTCAGTCAGATGTTCGATGGCAACGATGCTGTCAAGATAAAGAATGATACTCTTGATTTCTTTCATCACCATTACATGTTTCCGTTGACCAACTGTTTTATGTCAGATGTACGATACATCACCTTACGTCCTATCTTGACTGGCACCAGATAGTTCTTCTTTGCCCAAAGCCAGAGAGTCGTATCACTCACATTAAACTTTTCTTTAACATCCTGCTTGGTTAGCAGTTCATCGTCATCCTCATTCTCGTCAGTCATCTGAAGACTGTTCTCGGCGAGGATATAATTTGAGAGTTCACGGGCAAAGGCGATTGCACCCTTTTCCGTCAGAGTTAGGGAGATGTGCTGCTCCCCTTTGGCAATTACAGACACGAGATGCTTTGCAAACATCTCACTTTCTTCGTTTGGTTCAAAAGTGCTAACCTTGTCAGCTTCCTTTTGCATAAAATTATACTTCGTCATCTTGAAAACAATTAAAATTTGTGGCTGCAAAGGTATCCCAACAATATGACACTAAAAGGAATTTGAGCAAATCCTCTAAAATTTAACATTTCCGTATGGCATTAAATGTTAAATACCATACGGAAATGTGCGTTACACCTTATTATAATAGTATAGTATTCGCTACACTAACATATCAACAAGGCTCTGGCGCATATCATCGTCAGGTGTCCAGTAACGGTCGAATGCTTTGCTGTCAGAAGTGTGCCCGGATAGCATCGAGACCATTCCTTTGTCTTTTACCTTTTTGTAGAGGTTTCCAATAAAGGTTCGTCTCGCCATGTGACTTGCCGCAATATCGCAAAGCGCTTGCTGTTCAGGTCTTCTTGTAGTGGGATTGAGTACTGTTACCATCCTAGTCAGCCCAACCTCCTTAAACACTTTCTTGATATCCTCGTTATAGTCTTGTTGATAACCAAAGGGAAAGAGAGCCGGACCAGGATAGTCTTTGTATTTCTGGAGGATAGATTTGCTGATGGCATTGAGTGGAACGGTGATTGTTCGTGGATTGTTGTCAATCGTCTTCCCTGCGATATATTCGATATGATCGCCAACCACATTTTTCTTAGTCATAGTCCACAGATCACTCACTCGGCAGCCTATCAATGAATGGAATACAAAGATATCTCTGTATTTCTCCAATCTTGGATTATCAGAAAAGTCATGTTCCAATAGTTGGTTCCTTTCTTCCAAAGTGATATAGACGGGTGAGCCATATACAGGCTCTTCGATATGATACTTGTCGAATGGTCTGTTTTGGGTAAAGTCGTTTTCATAACACCAAATCATGAAACTGCGTATTTTGCGGAAGTAGTCAATGAGCGTGTTCATGCCTCTTGGCTTTGGCTGACGTGTTTCAGGAACGGCCTCAAACAGTTCTGGGTACTTCTCAACGTAGTTATGCTCTTCCCGGAAATATACCCACATGTTTTGAAGTGTGTCAGGAGAGACTCCATCAAGCGTGAACTTAAAAGTGGAGCTTCTTTTATGTGCAATTCTGATGTATAACTCATAACGGGCCAAGATTCTTCGAACCACTCGATAGTTCTTCTTCCTGACTTCAGATATGGGGTGCATCTCCATATAGTAGTCGAACATTGGTAATGGCTATGTTAGTTTGATTGACTGATTTTGAATACAAGCAGCCGGAAGTGGCACGGCTGGCCTTGTCGGTATCATGCCATACGTCACCCTCTTGGTTGTGGTCAGTGCGAAACTCAGCAGGATGG
>JAEEOD010000110.1 GCA_016284115.1 Bacteroidaceae bacterium | reverse complement strand
TAGCAGTAAGAGAGCCATCAGTTTCTTCTGTCAATGTTCGGGTATCGGCACCCTTCGTAGCGTTCACGCTCAGCGTGTAGGTTTTTCCCTGCTGTGGGGTTGCCTCAGCAAAGTCATCGTTCGTACAAGTGGTAAAGGCAGTTCCTGCCATCAGCAGGGCGGCCAACATCTGTATGTTTCTAAACTTTCTCATTGTCTTTTCCTCCTATCCGTTAGTCCAGTCGCCACCAGCTCCATAACCACCACGACCTCCAGAAGTACCAGAGCTCTGCGCCAGCATGCCCTGCACCTCCATCTCAATTACTTGCACCTCAGGTGCCTCATAATGCTCTTTCATAATTTCTTAATTGATTTAATTATTAATAATAACTACAAAAGTAGATGATTGAAACTAAAGAGGACTGCCATAATTAATAAATCGACTGCCAAAACAAGATTTGGCAGTCGATTTGTCATAAACTATTTATAGAAAAGACTAATTCTGCTTAGCTATCCACTCTTGTGCCGTCATGCCTGTAGAGGCTTTGAAGATGCGGTAAAATGAACGTTCGCTGGCAAAACCTGACTCCATGCATATCTCTGCAATCTTCTTTTCGGGGTGAAGACGGAGCAACTGCTTGGCATGTTCTACACGGAAGCCATTAACATATTGCACAAACGAAAAGCCATGATTGGCTTTAATAGTATCAGAAATACTTCTGCTATTGATATTCAACCTGTCAGCAACATCAGTTACCTTTAGTTCGCTATCCTGGAATAGCTTTTCACTCTCCAACAACTCATCGATACGGTTGATGAGCGCGTCATCAATGGCAGATGCTGGCAATGGAATGACATCCTCTTCTTCAATCTTATTTCTCCTACTTCTACGGAAGAACCAGTAAGCAGCGAGCAATGCCAACAAGAGCAGCACTAACAGGACCCATGCCCATCTGCCTAAGGCCATACCTTGAGATGCTAAAGTTGCATTAGAACCAACGTGCATCAGATATACAGTAGAGAACGGAGAGAAATTATCACCGGAAATACCACCTGTCAACATCAAATCACCTTCTGGGGTTAGTGCCGGCATATAGGGCGTTTGCCCACTCTCTAAAGGGCCTGTATAATAAAGTGTCAACGGTGCAGGTGTTTGACTGTAGTCGATGGCAAGTACATAGAGCCTTCTGTCATCGTCTACCCCCATCACATAGCCACGTTGTGCCTGACGATCGGCCATCAGGTATGTATCATATTTAATATGACCATATCCAGCCTCCATGGGAATAGGAGAAGCTGTGGGTAATAACGAGAAATCCGTGCCTACCACCTTTGCAATGCCTAAACTGCCATCGTGCTTATTCTCCATCGCCAGGAGATAGGCATATTCACCAGCCTCTTTATTACCGATAAACCCACATTCATTGCTTGAAAATTCCCAACTAAGAGGTGACCAGTCGTCAAATAATGGATCCGTAAAAGACTCACCTTTTAGACGGTCTATTAATATAGGATCTATCTTCTTACCGTATTGATCATTTGGGCTAAAAAGCATGATGTCATCGGCACTGATGTGGCACATAATGGGACAAGAACGTCCCGAACTCACAGGCTTGAGGTGCGTGAAGTGTCTTTGTCCGTCAAAGATTTCAATCGCATCGTCTGCATACCAGTTGCCAGAAACTACTACCTTGCCACTGTCTATTTCTATAGCAGAAGCCACACTACGCTTCTGATCCAAAATGGTAAAACCTTCAAAGGAATGGGAACCGGGATGATAATACTCCACACCATAGGTCTGTCCGATGCCATGAGGACTTTCCACCCCTCCGCCTAATAATACTTTTCCTGACTTTAATACCAATGCGAAGCCATTGTCGTGGGTATAGGTCATCTGCATCAAATGCCATTTTCCATCCCTATAATATTCTGATGTGGGTGTAGGTACAAAGCCTGATGTATGACCTCCGGCTACCACCATCTCACCTCCAGCACAAAACAAGGTATGTCCGCTGCGCGGAACGTTAAGATCGGGCAGACGCTCTAATTCTATCTTGACTATAGGACATGACGCATTCTGTGCAAATGCTACAAGACTAATCAGCGACAACATCAACAGCAATATCATTAGCAGTCTTTTCATGACCTGTTTATTATTTAACTTCACATTTATTCTTACTGCAAATATACATATTGAAATGACATTGGCAAAGCAAATGATAAAAAATGAAATGATAAACCTATGGTTTTGGTATGCTAACCCTATGAGTAATGCCTGCTAACCCTATGACTAAAGCTTGCTATCTCATAGGGTAATGCTTGCTACCACTTGCCGCAGTATCTGCCATCACCCGACGCAGTATCTGCCATACCCCCATAGGAGATACTGCGATGACTCATAAGAGATACTGCGACGACCCATAGGAGATACTGCGACAACCCGTGGGAGGCATTCCTTTCAGAAAGGGCTCAAAGAAGGGTATTTAATGGTGTTATTCACCCACTGCCTGACGGTATGCCAAGAGCTTGTTTTGATAGTCAGTATAGGCATCGGTGCGCTTGTCGAGTGCCTGCTGATAGAGTAGCTGTGCTTCGAGCAAGTCTGACATGGTAGTTGTGCCGGCCTGGTAAAAGTCGCGGTTCAGACGAAGGTTCTCCTCTGCCTGTTCGATACTACGCTGGGCAATGGAGAGTTGGTTGTAAGCTTCCTGCACATTGTTCCAAGTACTCTGCATGCGTATCTTTAACATCTCGGCATTGTCGTTCAGTTGGTCAACCGCTTTTTGGTACTCAATCTTCTTGCGTTTGATATTATGTGAGCCACCCCACCAGTCGGAGATAGGGATGCTTACGGTTGCCATCAGCATACCAAACGATCGGCCAGTTTCCATCATGTTGTGATAAACAAGTCCTCCACCTACGGCCACAGTTGGAAGGTTCTGGCCGATGGCCATCTTCTTCTGTAGATTGGTTGCTTCCACCTGCTTGTCTAAGAGCTTATATTCTGCAGTGCTGAGTAATGCCAGTTGGTGGTCTTGCTTCTCTATAATCGGCGACTGCACCTCGGGGTCGTAGCTTAGGGTGTAGTCAGTGGACTGCAAACCACAATACTGTGCCAAGAGCATACGTAGGATAGAGATATTGTTGTTCAGTGTGAGCTTCTGACTTTCCACATCGTTCTGACGGAGTTCCACCTGCAAGAGGTCATTACGCATGGCAACACCAGCTTTCACTGCTACCGTTACATCCTTGTTGATGTCGGCCAGCAAGGTTTCAACAGCATTCACGGTCTTGAGTTTTTCTTCCAACGATACAATCTGCCAATAGTATTGCTCAGCGGTTTTCTCCACTTCGTTCTCTGAGAGTTGCAGTTGTAAGCGACTCACATCTTCACCTACCTTGGCAAGCTTGTTGCCGTTGATGATTTGTCCGCCTGCAAATACGGGTTGCATGGCTACCACACTACCCATCACGCCTTTCTTCATCAGTCCTATACTGATGGGCTGACCTAACGATGCCAAAGCTTCAACGGGTAGGATGCCCGATTGGGCAATGCTTTGTGCTAACTCGGGGGTGATGTAATCAGACATGTTGATGTCCATCTGTGCCATACCCTTGTTGGCATTGAACCAGAAACCTGAACCACTGACAGTAGGGAAGTATTTGGTGAAGGCTTCCTTACGCTGTTGTTCAGCGGCATCTACGCTACGCTGTGCGTTGCGCAGGGTGATATTGTTATGGCGAGCAGAATCAAGAATCTGCTCCAAAGTGTATGTCTGTTGTGCAAATAATGATTGACAATTGGCTATTGTCAATGCTACACCTATTATAAATATATATCTTTTCATGTCTTGCTTATTTTAGATTGACCTTCCAGTACACAACTGGCAATACAGTTACTACCATAATGAGCGAGCCAATACCACCCGCAAAAATGGTGACACCCACTGGCATCCAGAACGATGTCTGTGCAATAATCATAGGTATCACACCTACTGCTGTGGTGGCAGTGGTAAGGAAGATAGGAACCATGCGTCGGCTACCAGCATCACGGGCTGCCTGTTCTACGGCTTTGTTGTACTGCTTGTAGTATTCACGCTTCTCTTCTTTGGTGGCCTTTACGGGCTTAGGATGCTCTGCTAAAAACTTCTTTACCAATCCATTGGCATGTTCGAATATCAATATCTCGTTACGCATAATCATACCCATCAGGGTAATTAATCCCATGACGGAAGTAAGACCGAAGGTACGGTCCATTAGTCCTAGACCAATCAATGCACCTGGCATCATCAAGCCCATGGCTGCAATACAAACGGAGGTGATGCCATACTTCTTGAAGTTGAACAACAGGAAGAAGAAAATAAACACAAGGGAAATAGCCACCCCACCAAATATCTGAGGCAGTGCTTCGGCATCATATTCTATTTCACCACCGACTTCAGAACGTACACCAGCCGGCAGATCAAGCTCTTTTTCCATAATATCAGCAATGCGGCTCTCTACAGGTGCTGCGTAAACACCTTGCGCAAACTGTCCTGTAACGGTAAGACACCGCTCGCCGCCACGATGCATGATGCGACTCTCCTTCCATGAAGGAGCCACCTTTGCAAATTGTCGCAAAGGCACATTGCCATTGGCAGCGGAATTATCGCCTAGTCCTTGTAGATTCGATGATATCATGGCGATAGGAGAGGTGATGCCCAGGTTTTCAACGTCGGAATAGGTGATTTCATTGCTATTCTTCATTACCACAGGCAGGTTGTAGTCACCCTCCCAGATTTCTCCCACTTGCATGTCGCTGGTAACGGTTGCCAGACCCAGTGATGCCGTAGTTCGGTTAATGCCTAACTGTGCCGATATCACAGGATCGAGATTGACATTAATGACAGGGTAGGGGTTGAAAAAATCGCTATGTACCCATTCCACCTCGGGCATCTCGCGCATACGAACCATCAGTTGTTCGCCAGCCTCGTGTAACGCCTCGATGTCATCACTATAGAAGCGGTATTCCATTTCGGTCACCTCCAGATAATCCAATCGTTTGAAACGGATATAAGCATCAGGGAATGCCTCGCTCCATACGGGCTGGTATTTGGCCAACAACTTCAAGGTAGCATCCTGTGATACGGTGTTAACAATAAACTGTGCATAATTGCGCCCAGCTATTTGCGGAGCATAGGTTACTTGGAAACGTGGAGATGAACAACCGATGAAACTAGTGATAGTGGTAACGTCCTTGTCGTCTTGCAGCACCTGACGCAGTGAGTCAGCTATCAAGCGTGTGTCATCGAGTCCCTTACTGTCGGGTAGGAATATCTCGACGGCAAACTGTTCACGGTCTGCATATGGGAAAACACGAATCTTCAGAAATGGAATAATGACACTAGAGAGGATAACCAGTCCGATACCACAAATAATTGTTGCCCAAGGATGACGGAAAGTAACCGCCAGTACCTTGTCGTAAGTTTCCTGTACGATGTCGGTGAGTGAACGTTTGTCCTTCTTCTTGTTCAACACCTTTTCCGGCTTAATAATCAGCACCTCCAAGAATGGGATAACCATCACTGCTAAGAAGAGTGATACCATCAAGTTAATGGTGATGGTCAAAGGGAACTCCACCAGTGCATCGTGGAAGGCACCCTTCATGGTGTATAGCAGTGGGTAGAAGATGATGCAGATACATAGGGTAGCCAACAGCATCGGCATGAAATACTGCTTGGCAGATTCAATAGCAGCTTTCTTAGGTTCAAGGCCTTTACCGATATATTCCAGGTAACCGTCAATCACCACAATAGAGTTATCAACTACCATTCCCAAAACCACAATCAAGGCGGCTAAAGTCACCATATTGAGCTCAATGCCGCACATAAACATCACCGATACAGAGATAAAGGTACTGATAGGTACGGTGATAGCGGCCACAATGGCTGAACGCAACGGGAACAGTAACAACATTACTATCACGATGACTATCATGGAGATAATCAGGTCGCGCAGGAATGCACTAACGCTATCGGCCACTACCTTTGGCTGGTCGGCTATGCGGGTAATGGTCACGTCGTCAGGCAGAACATCTTGACGGAAATCTTCCAGTACCTTGTCAACTTCCTTGCCATACATCACGATGTTATTGCCTGGTACCATTTCCATCGATAGCAATACACAGGGGTGTCCGTTCTGCTCGATGTAGCTGTCGGATAGGTCGTATTCTCGTACAACTCGTGCCACGTCGCGTACACGCACTACCTTGCCAGTGGAAGCATCGTTGAAGATAATGAGGTTGGCAATTTCCTCTTCGTTGTTTTCTATGGGGTCAATATGTATAGGTGTTTGTTGTGTGTTGCTGATAATGCTGCCGCTCATGGTGGTAAGTCCTTGCGCCTGCAACTGGGTCATGAGGGTTTGTTGCCCAATGCCGTAGGCTTGCAGACGTTGGCGGTCAATGTACAGACTGATCTGCTCTTTCTTGTCACCATATATATTTACATTAGCGACTGACGGTATGCGGCGCAAACGGTCACTTAACTCGTCGGTGTACTCGTGCAGTTCACGATAGCTGCGTTCTGCACTTTCCATTGCGATAAGTAGGGCACTCGTATTACCAAAGTCATCATTTACCACTAAAGCCAGAACACCTGTTGGCAAGCTCGACTTAAAAGTATTAACGCCGTGTTTCACCTTACTCCACACCTCATCTTTGTTGTTCACCTCATCGTTGAGGCGCACCATTACGATAGACATGCCGTTTTGTGAGGTAGAGGTGGTCTTGGCGCGGTTTACCTCCTGATAGGTAAACAGATAACGCTCCAAAGGTTTGGTAAGTTGCTCCTCCACTTCCTCGGCAGTAGCACCGGGATAAACACCTATCACTACACCTTGACGAATAGTGAAGGCTGGGAACTCATCTTTGGGCATCACATACATACCGTAGATGCCCATAATAAAGAATATCACGACCAGGAGCAAAGATATGGAATAGTGCTCCAATGGCCATTTGAACCAATTTATCTTTTTGTCTTCCATATTATCCTCCATTATGCATTAGAAGACTACTTTGCTACCTTCACTCAGTTTCTGATAGCCTTCGGTTATAACGCGCTGACCGTCAGCAATACCGCTGGTTACTGCAATACGTGTACCCATGGTCTGACCAACATTCACGGGTTTGCGGTGGGCAGTATTCTCGCTATCTACTACCCATACAAACAACGAGCCATCGGCCCTCTTCTGTACACTGGTTACAGGTAGGGTAGGCACTGCAGCCACCTCACCATTGGTCTGACCTAATTGAACATTTGCTACCATACCGGGCAGCAGTTTACGGTCGGGATTCTCAACATTAATGCGTACTGGATAGGTATGTGTCAGTGCATCAGCCTGAACACCTTTTTCTATATGTCCACCCTTTACTTGCTTGCCAGCTGCCTCGACATTTATGATGGATGTAGTGTTGCTGTCAATCTGCTTGATTTCAGCTTCTGGTACGGAGATCTTTACTTTTACACTGTTGATATCAAGAATGGTTACTACAGCTACAGAAGGCATGGCAGTTTCGCCAGCATTGACGTTCTTTTTGCCAATGATACCGCTTACGGGAGCCCTGAGTTGACAGTCGGATAAGTTCTTCTTCGCTATGGCAAGTTGTGACTCAGCCTGCTGTACTTTGGTTTGTATTTCCACCCATTTCACTTCGGGCAGCGAACCATTGTCGTGTAGCATACCATAACGCTGTAGTGCGTCGTTGGCTTGTGCCATACTCGACTCAGCGACTGCCAGCATGTTGCGGGCTTGTGTATCGTCCATATCAGCAATGAGTTGTCCGCGACTTACGGCTTGACCTTCATTCACCAACATGTGACGTACCACCCCCATGTTGGTGAAACTCACGGCTGTTCCCTCGCGTTCTTCCACAATGCCTACGTACGACTGAGTTGCACCGTCGCTACTTGATTTTACCACTTCTGTTTTCACACGCATGGGAGCTTTCTCCTGCGAGCCCTTGCTGTTCCCACAACTGCCGAGTACCAATCCCATGGCCAGCAGTCCCATAAACGTCAATGATTTCATATTGTTTGTTTAATTATTATCTACTATTATATCGGGTGCAAAATTCGTAACTTTATTTGTATTATCAAAGTTCTATTTGTACCATTTATTGGTGTAAATTGCTTTTTTCCGTGGAAAGAAGGACAAAAACAAAGAAGCTTCCCATTGGAGAAGGGAAGCTTCTTGTGAAAATATAAGAAGGAAAACTATAGTTCGATTACAAGCGTTTCGCGTGGTTGCATCTTCAGTTCCTTGTCTAATTGAATGGTTTTGCCTGTGAGTACATCCTTACCAGTGGCGTAACCCTGCAGAATTTCTGCATAGATGCTAAGATTAGCGATTGTTTCCTTGTCGCTGCCGTTCAGCATTACAAACACAGTTTTACCATTGAGTTGACGGGCATAGGCATATACGCTATTCTCTACCAAGAAGTGCGTCATGCTGCCTTTGCTAATTACTTCATTGCCTTTGCGCCAGTGCAGGATGGTCTTGTAGAAATCGAAGCACTCGTTTTGTGCAGCAGTTCTACCCGCAGCGGTAAAGGCATTCTGTTTGTCGCCCTTCCATCCACCAGGGAAGTCCTTGCGTACATAACCGTCACTTTTGGTTTTCACCCCATTCATCAACACTTCAGTACCATAATACAGTTGTGGAATGCGAGGAAGGGTAAGTAGCATAGTAGCTGCTTGCTTGAGTGCAGCGAAATCGTTTCCTTCTTCTAAGAAACGGTCGGTGTCATGGTTTTCAATAAAAGTAAGCACCGATAGCGGGTTGGGGTATAGGAAGTCGTAGACGAAGTTGTTGTAGATGCGATCAAGACCTCGACCTTGTCCGTCGCTTTGCTCCTTCTTGGCGATATTTACCTTGTCGAAGAAACTGAAATCCATCACGGTGGTCAGATTGCTGTTCAGCGGTTTTGCCAACTTTGAATCCTTTTGGAACCAAGCGGTGAAGGCTGGCTCCGTTACCCATGACTCGCCCACTACATTAAAGTTGGGGTACTCCTTATTTAATATTGCCATCCAATGACTCATGGCCTGATAGTCGGCATAAGGATAGGTGTCCATGCGAATGCCATCGATGTCGGCATATTCCACCCACCAGATGCTAGTTTGCACCAGATAGGTCATTACATGCGGATTGTTCTGGTTGAGGTCGGGCATGGTGCGTACAAACCAGCCGTTTGCCATGCGGTCGAAGTCGTGCTTCGAAGCATATGGATCCACTACTGGGGTGAGGCGATAATTGGTTTGTACAAAGTTCTCCTGATAGTCGAAATGGTTGAACCAGTCGCGCGATGGCATGTCTTTTAGCCATGCATGTTCACTGCCACAATGGTTGAATATCATGTCCATTACCACTTTGAGGCCTTTCTGATGTGCTTTGGCAATCAGTTGCTTGTATTCTTCATTCGTGCCGAAGCGTGGATCTACTTTGTAGTAGTCGGTAGTAGCATAGCCGTGATAGGAACCGCCACGCATATCGTTCTCCAATACAGGAGTAAACCATAGGGCAGTTACACCTAATTCGGTGAAATAGTCGAGGTGTTGTTCTATACCCTTCATGTCGCCACCATGACGACCGTTGGGATTGGTGCGGTCCACTTTGTAGTCAGACATGCCCTTTATATTGTCTATGCTCTCGTCGCCATTGGCGAAACGGTCGGGCATGAGAAGGTAGAGCACATCGCTGCTGTCGAAGCCCGTATGTTCTTCACCTTTTTTGGCACGTGCCTTCAGCTCGTAATCCTGCTTGATTTGCTGATTATCTTTGGTGAAGGTAAGCTGCATCTTGCCTGGTTTAGCATCTTTAATATTCAGATATACCAAAAGGTAGTTACGGCTTTCCAATGTCACTGTGTTGGTAATCTCTACGCCAGGATAGTCGGTTGACACTTGCGAGAAGCCTATGTCGTTGCCATAGACCATCAATTGCAATTCGCTCTGTTGCAGTCCAACATACCAGTAGGGTGGGTCGATTTTGTTAATCGTTGCGGCATGGGAGGTGAAGCTGAGCATCAGTGCTCCCAACATGGAAAATAGTTTCTTCATGGTAAAAAGATATTTGGTATATAGTACAAAGGTAAAAAGAAAAGCGGAGAAAGCATCAAGCTTTCCCCGCTTTTTTATTGGCGATTTAATATAAACTTTAAATCAAGAAGCCCAACAGCACACCGGCAGCTACGGCAGAACCAATCACACCGGCTACGTTCGGACCCATAGCCTGCATCAGCAGGTAGTTAGATGGGTCGTATTCCAGACCTACATTCTGAGAGATACGAGCAGCATCAGGTACAGCAGATACACCTGCATTACCAATCAATGGATTGATCTTATTGCCCTCTTTCAGGAACAGGTTGAAGAACTTCACGAACAGCACACCAGAAGCAGTTGCAATCACAAATGACAATGCACCCAGACCGAAGATCAGCAGTGAGTTCACGGTAATGAACTCAGATGCCTGAGTAGAGCAACCTACGGTGAAGCCTAACAGGATGGTTACTACGTCGATCAACTGGTTACGAGCAGTCTCAGCCAGACGACGGGTAACACCACTTTCCTTCAGTAGGTTACCGAAGAACAGCATACCCAGCAGAGGCAGACCTGAAGGTACCAGGAAGGCAGTCAGCAACAGACCTACGATTGGGAAGATTACCTTCTCGTTCTTAGAAACGGCTCTTGGAGGTTTCATGCGGATAACACGCTCCTTCTTGGTGGTAAGCAGTCGCATGATAGGTGGCTGAATCACTGGCACCCATGCCATATAAGAATAAGCAGCCACAGCG
>JAEEOD010000109.1 GCA_016284115.1 Bacteroidaceae bacterium | reverse complement strand
ATTATTAACTTTGCTAGCAAAATTTGTAGAACGTGCTGAAAAGGCGTAATGCAATCTGTGTTCTAACAATAGTGTTTAACAATTAAAATATCGAAAAGTAGTCTAAGTGGCAAAAATGGTCGGATATTTTGAGGAAATCGGGTGCAGAATGTGCAGTACATGCTCATAATGTTTCCCAAATGTTTCCCAGATTCGCCGTAATGTGCTGATAATCAGTTCCCGTTAGCCGCCGCGCAGGCAGCCGTCGAAGAATAATTATTATTCTCACATAGTTTAAGGGACTTGTTCACAATTGGGCAAGTCCCTTTTTTAGTATCCTATTTCATACCCTTTCACCTGAATTGCTGGCCCGATGGGTAGTTTTCGCTTCTTACCTTTGGTGATACTACGGGCATAACTGGTTTTGAATTGTGACTGCATATCAAGAATACCATAGCGGTCGCTGTCAACTACCATTACGCTAATGTAGTATTTCCTTTTTCCTCTCAGTACGATGGTTTCTTCAGGTTGGATGTTGAGTCGCTGCTTGCTGTTGCTTTTCTCGATACGATGGTAGATGGGCTTATTGAGGATGTTCACAAATTTGCCTCCTTGTATCTCATAGATATTGAAACTAAGCACGCACCATTGGTATGAGGTGCTTTTAATGTTCAGCAGAATGTCGCTGATGAAGTAATCCTTTTTGCTTTTGAACACTGGTCCCCATTCAGTGCCATCAACTTTGCCCTTTCCACGGAATGATGCTACTGGCCCACTGATAGTTTTACCTGCGATTTTCTGTGGCTTGTTTTTCTTGCCAACTACGACTTCTGCCAGTTCGACCACTTTATCCTTCATCGTAACTGTCAGTTGTTGTCCGTTGGCGTATGTTTCGAAAGGGACGGTGGCTTTCTGAAATGAAACATGGGTAAACACCAAGTCGTTCTTGCGATTGGCAGGTATCTCTAACTCAAAGTATCCTTTAGCATCTGATATGGTACCAACGCTGGATGGTAGGTTCTCACCATTGGACGATTGGTGCTCACCATCGTCTTCCTCGAAACCAATACTAACGTATTCAACCGTTTCACCTCGTTCATTGACAATACAACCTTTGACAATGGTTTGTGCCGATACTGGTGATGCTATTGTCATAATTGCAATTAGCATCGCAAAAATAATGGTCTTTTTCATCTTCTACTCTTCGCTGCTATAGTCCAATATATCTGCCGGTGTACAATCCAATGCCTTGCAAATGGCATCAAGTGTTGTAAAGCGTATGGCCTTGGCCTTACCCGTTTTCAGTTTCGAGAGGTTTGTGATAGTGATGCCAACTCGCTCAGATAATTCATTAAGCGAGATTTTCCTTTTGGCCATCATCACGTCTAAGTTTACGACAATCATCTACTGCCTTCCTTATACCGTTAAGTCGTGTTCTGCTGCAACCTGATAGCCCATCTTGTATAAGATACCAAAAACGAGTAAAATAAGAGATTGCACGAATGGATTAGAAGTAAGTCCTATTACAGCAGGGCCTTCAGAAATGAATGCTTGGTTAAGATTGTCTGATGCTACTGTTTGAAGGAATAACAATAGAACAGCCATAAAGATAAGCCTAATGTTCTTTTTAGGGAACAATTCTTCATGCTGGATTCCTTTGATGAGATTGATAAAGAAAGCCACACATAGACCAATGATAGCCAACGTCAGTGCTATATATAATAGGAATACAGTGGAAACAAACATGACTTGACTTTGTTTTGCTTCCCAATGGATATGACTGCCTGTAGTATCAAAGACCTGATGATAACTCTGATAACACAGGAATACAAACCATGCGGCACAAAAGAACAATGCCACATAACTGAGCCATTTCAGCGTCATAGTCAATTTCTCATTCATAGCGTCAATCAATTAAATTGGTATTCTGACTGCAAAGGTAGTGATATTTGTCGTAAAACGATAAATAATAGATGATAATTAACTATTATTTAACAGAATTCGTATATAATCATAGAATTCTTGTGTCAAGAAGCAAGCTTAACGGAATTATAACAAATAGTACAGATTAGACACATTCGCTTGAAAAAATGCGTTAAAATATACAATATTCGTTGGAAAAAGTGCGTTGGAATGATG
>JAEEOD010000108.1 GCA_016284115.1 Bacteroidaceae bacterium | reverse complement strand
AGTTATTTCACGTGTTCCCCAATCGAAAATGTTGTTGAAGTACCATTCAGTCTCAGTGACTGTTCCGGGAGCTTTATTAACTGTAATAACTACAACAACAATACCGTTCTTGCCCATCTCTTGGAAGAGTGTCCGTCTATTCGAGATAGAAACTACACCTGTTGTTGCATCAATTCTCAATCCAACATTAGTCTTATCTATACTGTAAGTGAGAGCTCCATTATCGTCATCATGGAGTTTTGTGGCAACCTCTTCAGAAACAACGCCCACTTCATCAAGATAGTAATCCTTCGTAGAAACGCCAAAGCTAACCAGTCCGTCACTAGGCATGGTGATCGTAACAGTTGCGTAGGTTACAGCGTCTTCATAGTTGTTGTTTCCGGGGCGGACTGCCTTTGCAGTCACAATACCGGCGTTTTGAACCGTTAACGCACCGGTATTTTCATCAATAGTAGCAACATTATCTGCAGAAGCGTCGATGAGGGAGTATTGAATTGCATTTTCACTCAAATTGTCTCCGCTTGCAGAAAAGTCATAAACATTGTTGCTCGCATCTGAGGTATCAACTGTTATAGTGGTTGGGACAGTTTGAGTAAACTCAATTGTCTGCGTGGCCTTCGCAATATAGGCATTTGCGGGCACAACATCAACGCTGGTCACCTCATAGTTTGTGCGGGTAACCCTTACAAATACTGTATAGTTTCCAGCATCTTTGATCTGCGGAACATCTTCTGACCACGAGCCATCATCACCAAGCTTATACTCGATCTTATCGCCGTCAATGGTTCCTGAAACTGTAACCGCATCGTGGTCTTCGCCGTCATAGGTTCCCTGATATGATGTAGCGGTAAGTCCCTCAATTGTCGTGGCTACAATATGGATATTGGAATAAGTGTGATCAAAATTGTTATAGCCGTATCTCTCAACATGGAGTGTAACCGAGTAATCGCCCACGTTCTTAATGGTGGGAATCTCTTCCTCCGGATCTCCACCATTTAGCGCATATGTAACAGTATCAGTCTCAAGCAAGCCAGTTACTGTCAACGCAGGATGTTCGTTCTGATCATAGGAAGCCGAATACTCGACAACATTCAATTCAATCGTTGCCTTGGAAACAACAGGCTGAACCGTCTGAGTAAAGTCATCAAACCCAGCACGCTGAACCTTCACCAAGAGCGAATACGTGCCAGGTTCTTTGATGGTGGGCATTTCAGACTGCTCGTCATTCTCGCCGAGCTTATATGTGACGGTATCTCCATCTTTGGTGCCGGAAACCGTCGCTGCAGGATGGTCTTCCCCGTCATATGTAACGGAAGTAGCAGACACCGTAACTCCTGTAATCTTTGTTGTTTTCATCTGAATAGCAAAATCCTGGTCATCAGATGTGATTGCTACATCTGAAATCGGTCCGCTGCCATCCGCATAAATGTAGTCTGCCAGAGATGCCGTTGCCGAAAGGGTCAGGTCGTCGGCATCAAAATCATCCTTCGCCAAGACTTCAACACAGCCATATTCATCTGTGACTATGCTTCCGGTTTTGTAATCGGCTCCATTGAGTTCAGAGTCAATGTGGTACAAAACCGTAACGCCAGGCAAAGGATCTCCGTTGTCATCTTTTACGGTAATAGTTACTGCGTCAGTATGCTCTTCCGTTGCAGCAAATACTACGATTGAATTCAGCGGCAGCATACTGAGCACCATAACCACAACCAGCATTGTGGCAAAAAATCTGCTCAATCCTTTAGAAATTACCTTGCTCATTTTTTGTCTCTCCTAACTTTGCGTTTATATGTGGCTACTTTATAAATTCTCCCGTTAAATACCCCGTGCATATTGAATGAAAATGAAAGTAACGCAAGGAGTACATAAGTGAAAAATCCATTAATGTTTCCCTTAAGGGCCACAACAATAATGCCTAAAAACGAGATCGCGAATAATCCATCTGCAATTGCACCAGGTATAGTCTTGAAGAATGATATAATACCCATGCGGCATCCCATTGAATAGTCTCCATCCAGCCGACGTTTTACGAAAGCTCTTCGATAGCTGTCTGCCAGGAAAAGAAACAAATATCCGAGAATCTCTGAGACCCAAAAGACTAATCCAACTATGATTAATGCTTTTTTTGAAGTTGTTTCGACCATCGTTTTTGCTGCAAATGGCATGAACAGAAAAGTTGCTGCATGTATTGCCAGAAACAGCACAAAGAGCAGAAGAAACTGTCTGATAGATTTCTGATAGTTAATAAGTCGTCCTCTGCTCATTTGATAACCTCGTCAGAATGGATGAGAATAACTGAACGGACAACAGTAAAGGGAACTTCTTCTCCTGCTTTGTTAGCATCAAGCTTATCATTCTCATCTAAAACAGATGTTCCGTTCGGCGTTTCTTCTCTCAGAACTTCAGTTGCGCGTCCTTCGGACAAAACGCTTGTTTTACCCAAAGGTGCCTGAACGTCTGTTTGCTTGCCCGGCGCCAGAACATTGGTCTGTCTGCCATGAACCAGAATATCTGTTTTCTTTCCAGAGCTGGTCCGTCGTTCTCCACGCTCCTCGATGTTAACTTCTGCTACATTGTCACTAAGCTGCTCAGTCTTTTTCCCTTTCTGCTGCTGTGGCCGCTGTAGTTCCGTGCTGGAATGCAATTGTGATGAAGTGGGTGAGGAAGCCCTGTCGAGTCTCCTTGACGCATGAGCAATAGCTTGGGCGTCATCACGATGGCCACTATCCGAAACTTTCTCAGTGAGTTTCCCGCGATCAATAATCACTCGACTTGATTTGTGCGCCTTTACGCCACTCGCCACGTTAGCATCCCGGATTGCTTGAATCTCTCTCGCAACTGTTTTTCCAGACAAATCACCAATTACTGCTGGTATCTTCAACCTAATGAATATAAATACCGCTGCAGCCAACGCAACCGCCGATAGGGAAAACCCAATGATCGCTATAATGCCCCAAGTTTCTGCGCTCATCTTATTTTCACCTACTCTCTAAAAGCATTATCAATTGCAGATGCAGCGTTGGCCAATCTTGCAACGACTTCGTTTTTCAAAGACTCCGTCTTGTCCGAGGTTGTTTCAACCGAGTGTACAAGTGTTGTAACTTGGCTCAACAGCGCATTCATTTCTATTTGGCTAATTCCATCGCCTTTGAATTTGCGCGCATAAGTTTCAATGGAGTAAACTACAAGTCTACAAACTTCAAGCTGCACAATCTCGCTCTCGTTATCTGAAATCGTTGCAACAAGGGATTCAAGGTTTCTCCAATACGGTTCGTATTTCCCCTTATCCGAAGCTTCTTCAATATTCAAGTTAATGTCTCGATTAAACTCGCCAATATCTCTATAGATTGAGGCCATCGTATAATAGCTTGAATCTGTTCCGCCATAATCAACTGCATCTCGGAACCATTGAATAGCGCTCTTCATCCTTGTGATTTGGTTGTCGGAAGTAGCGGTTTTACCGTAATCGTAATAGTACCAGTACAGCTTTCCAATCTCGAAAGCCAAATCTCCATATCCCGCTTGCTCTCTTAATGCGCTTAAGTTTGGATTAATACTTTCTTTGAAAGTCCGCTCCTCATCAATTGTGAAAACTGCGTCATCCTTAAAAGCTTCTATCATTCCTAAATAGCCCTCAAATTCCAACGGCTTGATGGAAATGGCCTTTCCGTAATAGAGAACTTTTTCGTCAGAAGTGGCAGCTTTTTCTGCTTGGATTAGATTTTGGTTATAGTCTGCATTGTTTGTTTGCGTTCTCATGTGTAATGAGAAGATGCCAATCGCTGCAAAGAGCAGGCATGCAAGGGCAGTTGCTATAAAGAGCTTGAGCTTTCTTTTTTGTTTTGCCCGATACGCTGCGCCATTCTCTTGATAATGTTGTAGAGCATATAAGAGTTCTGCGCATGATTGATATCTGTCTATCGGATTAAGTTGCGTGCATTTTTCTATAATAGCTTCGAGGCCTGGGTCAAGTTGTGGGTTCCAATGCCTGATTGGGTAAATCTCATAAGGGGGCTCACATGGATTATGGCCGGTAACCAGGTGGTATAATGTGACACCTAAACAATACACATCAGTTCTGGCGTCAGTTTGACCCTTCCCACCAAATTGCTCCGGCGCTGCATAACCTTTTGTACCTAAACTAACCGTATCAGCAAGACTTTGGTCTTTATACTCACGGGCGATACCAAAGTCGATAATTTTTATGTTACCATCGGGTTTCAGCATAACATTTGCAGGCTTCATATCCCGATAAATAATGGGAGGCTTTCTCGTATGAAGATACTCTAAAGCTTCGCAAATCTGCATTGCCCATTCAATGACTAATTCTTGAGGTTGCGCCCCATTCTCATCAAGAATGGTATTCAAGGTTTCACCTTCGATGTAATCCTCAATGATATAAATAACGTCCGGTGTTTCGATGATATCTACAATGCGCACAATAGCAGTATGATCAAGTTGCTTGATCATATTTGCCTCGGCAATTGCGCTCTGTACTACGACTTCGTTATTCTTGTCTCTGGCGCGTTTCTGGATTTCTTTAACAGCCCACTGCTTATTCAAACGCCTATCTCTTGCGAGATAGACCTCGGACATGCCGCCCCTGCCGATCAGCGTAAGTATTTCATATTTATCGTCAATAACTTGTCCAAGAACTGCCACGACTTATTCCTCCTGGTCTGTTTTTATCAGAAGAGCTGTAATGTTATCACTCTCGTGACGATATTTGTTCAAGTCAATCAGCTTTTGGATGTTTTTCTCCATTATCGATTCGGTCGTGTTGTTTTTCGGAGCGAATGAGCATTGGATTTCTTCTCTATTTACCACATGCCTGAAGCCGTCAGAGCATAACATATAGCATTCATTGGCAGCAGCTTTTCCATAGTAGAATTCCGGGTAAACAGATTTTGATGCCCCAACACATTGCAACAAAACATTTCTCCTTGGATCTGTTTCTGATTTATCGGGCGAAAGTTTCCCTTGCTTTATTTCCCTCGCAACAACCGTTTGGTCTTCTGTTAACTGCATAATCGCATCATCAGTAATGCGATAGGCGCGGGAATCTCCAACATGACCGATTAGATAAGAACCATCATAGAGGATGAGTTGCGCGGTAATAGTTGAACCGAGTCGTATGCGCTCATTTCGACCATAGGCTCCAATTATCTGGTTTTGTTCCTTTATTATCCGTTCCCATCGACTCTTTGCCTCCTCAATGGGATTCTTTGCCGATAGAGTTGTCCCAAGCTCGTTATCAAACCAATCGCAGAATGCGGAGATTAGGGTTGCGCTTGCGACCTCGCCTTTTGATAAGCCACCCATTCCATCACATAGAACAGACATAATGATCTGACCGTTTTTTGTTTCTGCTACCTTGATACAACAACTATCTTGATTGGTTTCTTTCTGTATTCCAACATCAGTCTGTACTGCAATCAAAAATTTCATTGTTTCCACCTTCTAGCACAGCAAGAAATCAAACTCTTCGTTGGCAAGTTTAATAAGCGTTCCATCGTAGACCTCAACCTCTGTCTGCCTGGCAACGACTTTACCGTCCACAAAGGTGCGGTTTGTCGAATTCTTATCTACGATATAATAGCGACCATCTCTTGTGATAATATCAGCATGGCTGCGACTTATATAAGTATTGTCACTAATAAACAAATCACAGTATGGTTGCTCAGTTCCAATTCTAAACACGGGCTTATCTATCGAAAAACTCTCCCCGGTTTTTTTCCGAATAAGACGAGGATAAACAGGCTCGTCTGGCTCATCATAGCCAAGCACTACTGTCCCGCCGTTAACGGCTCCTAATACCGTTGTCCCTCTATTTTGGTTTTTCCTTTCAGCGGGATTGCTTTCTGGCTTATTTGGTATAGTCCCGATTTTATTGCCACATGCAGCGCAGTAATTCGAGCCGACAGTATTCTTCGCTCCGCATTTCGAGCAGAAGATCGTGTCGAGTGTATTAGTACCTCTGCTATCTCCTTGGCCAGATAGCGGATTGTATTCAATGTTGGGATTGCTATGTTGAGCGTTTCTTGATTCTTCTTCGGCAAGTTTTCCAGACAAAGTTTCCGACGGGGTATGTGTGGTATTGGTCACTTTCCCTTGTAATTTAAGCAAGAACCGCTCAAACTCATTGATAGAAAACGGTTTGTAACCTTCAAAGAAATTCGCGTATTGCTCAATGTAAGATTTATCTTCGTGCGGATTAAAGCTGATATCGTATGGTAATTGTTTCAAAAATATATTTGGTGGATCGGCTTGCTGGTTGTTAACAACCGGCCAATAAATACACTTTACAGCTTTAGTGATTGGGTCAACAAACACACGGTCTTTTTGCAAATCAAGGTTATTGGCACTAATCATATTCTTTTCGCAGTTTTTAATTAGTCCAGCAATTTGTACTGCGAAATCAAGAAACATCTTTCTTGAAACGACACCTTGAAAATACTGATTAGCTGAGACAAGATCTTGAACGATACATTCTATAATAGTATCCTTCCGTTTTTGCCGAATAGAGACCGGCAAAAAGCCATCAAACATACCTGATACAATAGCGTTATTTACTCGCTCATTTACCGATTCCGGATATGATAAGCGATTCTTAATAATTGTCTTTCCGTGTTTCGTTTGTATTACAATCTTGCTCACTATTGATCTTCCTTTGACTTAATACTTTGGCAGTCCATTTGCTCGATTAACAGCTTTAGATTGAGCTTCTTTATATTTCCCCGCTGCATAACGTAAGTATTTAGAATAAGATTCAAGCGCCTTAATCATCTGCGAATATGTAGAGTCGTTGTTTGTAACTTTATCCCACTGAGACTTGAATTGGGTAAAATCGGCTCCTTGCCAACTCGTAGACAAGGTAGTAACTTCTCCTTGTGCGCTACGCATTTTGTTTTTCATAGATGAGACATAGTTATCAATTGCCGATGCAGCAGCCTCGAATTTACTATGATCAACTCTTATGTAAGCCATATTACACCTCGCTTTTACTTAAACGCTTCTGCAAGTGATTTGTTAGCTTCTTCCGTTTGAATATAGCCTTCCCCCACTTGCTGAAAAAGGAATGTCACAAAATTATCAACAACATTGTATCTTGCTTGTGGGTATTTGGTTTTTAGCTCATTAAACTTCCCAATAGCATTAGTTGCTGCAGACCCGTCCCATGCATTATCCAATTGCGTTATGGCATTCTGGACACTAGAAAAGCCATCTCTTATTTGACCATTTATAGTCTTTATGTGTGTTGCAGCAGTTATCGCGCTGTCTGTATTTATTTTCAGATTAGCCATCGTTATCACCACCATTGTTTTCGAGTGCTATATCAGTATCAATCTTTTTTGTTAATTCCTTGATTAAAAACCTTTTGAACTCAAATTCCTCAACATCTTGAAACCCAACAAAAAAGACTTTCTGAATATTGCCATTATTAAACATGTATAATTCATCTGAACTAACAATTCCATCCGGATACAGGCAAGCGGAATAATCATATACATTACCTGTCGAAACATCTGTTTGTACTCGACCACATATCATGAGCCTTTTTTTGGCTCCCTTAAGTAAAACAACACTGCCAATTGGCAATAATGAATCCGTCATCTTTATAGCTCCTTTATAATAAATTATTTAAGCCCTTTGGCCTTAATGACATAATAAACAACCGCTGGAATCAAGAAAACAACGGCCAGCACTCCTGTGATGATTGGTGCGAACAGAGTCCCGCTCTTAATTGATGCAATAGATGGATCGTTTGGGTTATATAGGACTGTAATTTTTTGCCCGACTTTCATGTTTGTTGAATAAAACTTTCCAATAAATTCATATCTAGCTCCATTTACTATGTACTCAACAACAGGCGAAACGGAAACACTTTCATACGAACCTAAAGCGCCTTCTGTTGAGTTTTCATAAAACCTGGTTATTATTCCGTTGCATTCTTTATATGTGGAACGCTTTTTCGTACCATTCACACATAGAATCACTGTAACTATGGTCAGAATAATAGCTGCCCCCATTAAGGCACCGAAAATATAATTTAGCATTCTTTTTACCCTACCATCTTGCAATGGTTTACCACCATCCAAATAAGAAATCTCCAACCGATGATCCGACATCACTGATATAGCTTACGGTTCCTCCAACAAAATCTCCAACCGTCTCAGCTATGCCGCCAGCAAAGTCACCAACTGCATCTATAGTATCTCCGATCCATTCTGCAT
>JAEEOD010000107.1 GCA_016284115.1 Bacteroidaceae bacterium | reverse complement strand
TTCTATCCATTCCGAACAGAAGAGGAAAGATGGGCATATTGGGCAAAGCATATCTGGTTTACTCGCTATCGAGTCAAGGGGATGGAGCTTTATCAGCAGCTTTTTGATTTGGTTAAAGACAGGAATTATTTTGTCATCACTACCAATGTGGATGCACAGTTTGAGAAATCGGGCTTCTCGAAAGATAGAATTTTTGCCACACAAGGCGACTATGCCTATTTTCAAGCTAAGGGTGGAGAAAACAAAAAGTTGATTTATAATGAGGAATGGGTGAAGCAAGCGATAGATGCAACAATTAATTGCAAGATACCCACATCATTGATACCCCATCATCCGGATTCTGGAGAGGCACTGAGTCCTAATTTACGTTGTGACGGTTTTTTTGTAGAGGATGAACATTGGCACCAACAAGCTGATAAATATCAAAAATTCGTACTGACAGGCAGTAAGAAGAATATGCTGTTATTAGAGTTTGGTGTGGGCTTCAACACGCCAATTATCATCCGTTTCCCCTTCGAGCAAATGGCTGGAAACTTTGAAGGGACAACCCTTGTACGCTTCAATCGTGACTACCCACAACTTACAACACCATATGTGACAAGATACATTGCCTTTCAAGAGAAACTAAACCAGTCTTTGTTGCAGGTCATTGCCTCAAAGGCAACGATGTCAGTTTCAGCTTAGCCTCTATCCCTACAGGTCATGCAGGTAAGCATTTATTGTATTAAAATGTAAGAGTTCTCATGAGTTATCGCAATATCTCCCATAGGGGTATAGGAGATACTGCGATGAGTAATAGCAGATACTGGAACGGGTGATAGCAAATACTGCGACGACACGTAGAAATGCTTAGAATGAAATTATTTTAGGAGCTGCGGTAAAAGAATAGAAAGTTGCTGTTGCATCGGTGATATAAAGCACAGCCATATTGCCATCATCCGCCTTGTACATAGATTTCAATTCTGGGTTCAGTTCAAGGAACTTTTCCTTTACTGACAAAGTATCGTCATTTACCGCTTTACCACACAGGCGCATCCATTCGGCACCATTGGCCTTCATGCCGCAAATCTCAATCTTGGCATTCGCATCCATCTGCTTGAACACATCTTTCACCTTGCCAGTCATGATGTACAAACGATCATTGATAATCTCTACTGCGCCAAAGGGGCGTACACGAGGCTGATCTCCCTCGCAAGTAGCCAGGAAGAAAGCGCCACACTCTTTCAAATAAGCTAAAACTTCGTTCATATTATTACTATTTTAATTCTCCAACTCAAAGCTGCAAAGACAACCCTACCCTTACCATATAGTGATGCGCTGATCAGGAGACAAATACATCTTACCACTCTCAATATTGAACAGGCGGTACCATTCATCAATCAGGTTCACATTGCCATTTACACGCAGCTTGAATGGCGCATGTGTGTCTGACAAAAAGCTCTCCATTGCTTTAGGTGTCATATTGTACCTCCACGCTTCAGCGTATCCACGATAGAACTCACGACCTAAAAAATCGCGTTCCTCTCCTGTTGCAGTAACTGTTTTCATATAGGTCTCGTAGGCTATTTCAAGACCGCCCAGATCGGCTATGTTCTCAGCCAGTGTTTGTTCACCGTTGCAGTAAACACCTGGCATATATTCCAATTTGTTGAAATGCTCCACCAACTGTTGTTGTTTCTCCTTGAATTTTGACAAATCTTGTTCTGTCCACCAATTATGTTCCTTGCCCATAAGATCATGTTTTGCCCCTTCGCTGTCAAAGCCATGTGTCATTTCATGACCGATGGTCGTGCCCAGCACGGCATAGTTATAGAAAGACTGCTGCGAGTTATCGTAGATAGGCTTCACCAGGTTGCTGGCCAACATTAGGATATAATTGTTATTTAAACTATAAAAAGCATTGGCAAGATAGGCAGGAGTTGACATCCAACTGGCATAGAAAATAGCATCTTCAGACGATTGACCTATTATGCTACGTGTAATGTCAACATACTGAGCAAACAAGTTGCATACCATCTGGTAAGATGTTTTACCTTCTGGTACTTTGGCCTCCCACTCAGCATGCCAATTATCTGGCCATCCACAGAGAATTTTCATAGCATCCAGCTTCTCACGGGCTTTAGACTTTGTGGCATCAGAAAGCCATTCATTGCGGTCGATACGATTACGGAATATGGTTCTCATATTCTCAAACATCACAGTCACCTCATCCTTAGCTTCTACGGGTATCGAGTGCTGCACATAAGAATGACTCAAGCTGGTGGAAAGACCATTGTTTTCATCTCTGGAAGCAGTAACAGCATATTGTATTAGGCCAATCATCCCTTCTTCTGTATTGGCATCATACTTCTGAAACGGCATATACTTGACGTCACGATTCAGAATGAAGTACTTGGCAAGTGCCTGCAACCTCTCCAGATCATAATCTACAATGGCATTCAACAATTTATGGTAGTCTTCCATGGAGGCAAAAGCAGACAAATCTACGTTTACCGCATTGGAAATGGCATCAATAAAGCTATTACCACTTCCTCGTGTATCAGCCTTTCTGATAAGTACCTTTTTGGTAGGATGATAACGGTATCCACTAATCTTTACTTTTGATCCTTTACTCAAGTCCTCTACATACTTCTTCCATTCTTTACCTGCAGTTAAGATAGCCTCAGCATCATCTCTTTTGAAACCCATCCTATCCAAGTCTTTGGTTTCCAAATTATAGTTCTCAATCAAAGAAAGAGAAGGATATATATTGCGTTCGATGACCTCAGGGCTGAAAACGAATGGACAAGGATAGCCAAGATTTATCAGCTGTGCCATCAATAGATACATATCCTCTTTGGTTGTCACCTGGTCTACCTGATTCAGCTTAGCCATTAGAAGGGTTGAGTCTGCTTCGAGGTTATCGTTGTCATACGTGCTAAGCAAAGAAAAACCAGGTAGATTTTTTTGTTGGGCAATAATATCTGTCAAAGCTAATAGCGTATTTTCATCTTGGTCCTCTTGCAAGCCCACAGAATCGTCATCATCCTCTGTAGGCACTGGATTATCTTGAATCCACTTGCCCACTACGTATTGATAAAAATCATCGCCTGCATAAGTATTGAAATCTATTGTACTGTTGAACGCCGATTCTTCAGATATATTCTCAGCGCCAGAAGGTGCTGGGGGCGGAACATCTCCGTCTATATCGTCTATTTCGTCATGACATGCTGTTAGCAAAAAGCCGCAGGAAAACATTGCAGCAAATACCCATTGTATATTTATTTTCATAATGCTTTGTTTAATATCAAATCAGTTAATACTCTTCGTTATCAATTACACTTGCCGCACTTGTAATAGTTACTGCACCAGGAAACTGACTTGCAGAGGAGCTATGCGACGATAGCCGTCTTCGTTCATGTGCAGCTTATCTTTCTGATAGAACAGTTCATAATTATGCTCATCAACGTCTTGCAGACTAAATTGGTCTAACACAGGAACTCCATGATATGCACAGCATGCCTTTTGGGCATCCACATACTGGGCAAAGGTCTGTCCGGTAAGGTTAGGAGCCGTTGAGAAAGGATTGTGACCAGCATCTTGACCGAAAAAACGAAGGGAGGTGAAGAAATAAATCTTGGCTTGCGGGTTCTTTTCACGTAACCGCTTGATGCAGTAATTGATGCCACCGCATTGAGTATTGAGTTTACCCTCATCGTAGTTGTCCAAAGCAGTGTAATCCAGTGGGTTGCCACAAGGACGACTGTTGACGTAGTCATTAGTGGATGCCCAGAGTACATAGATATCATATACTTCTGCCTCATCAACCTGTTTCTGGAGCGAGCAACCCTGTTCTATAGAAAAGCCGGCACCA
>JAEEOD010000106.1 GCA_016284115.1 Bacteroidaceae bacterium | reverse complement strand
CTATCGTTGAAGCAGGTAACGGATATTATTGATGGCAAACATGTGTTAGGTGCTCCTAATGAGATACAGGAGGTAAAAAATGCACTACAAGCCTATCAGTTGATGTCGCAGTTGGATGCTTTCAAGGAAAAAGATCTGTTACGAGCACATGAGTTGATGATGCTGGCTTTGGTTGACAACGCTGGTTGTTATCGCCAAGCTGGTGTGGGTGTGTTCGATGGTGACAAATGCATACACATGGCTCCTCCAGCTGATCGTGTGCCAGCATTAATGGCCGACCTCTTTGAATGGATAAAAAAGACCGATGTGCATCCGCTTGTAAGTTCTTGCGTATTCCACTATGAGTTTGAATTTATCCACCCGTTCGTTGATGGCAATGGACGTATGGGACGCTACTGGCAGACAATGTTGCTAAGTAAGTGGAAAGGTATTTTTGCATGGATTCCTGTAGAGACCATTGTTAAGGAGCATCAACAAGAGTACTATGATGTAATAGCAAAGTGTGATACTGTAGGTAACAGTACGGCTTTCATCGAGTTTATGCTGCGTTGCTTGCTTGATGCTATGAAACGTATTGAGGATGAACCTGAAGAAGTTCCTAATAAACTTCCTAATAAAGTTCCTAATAAACTCAGACTTCAATATCCCGATTTGTCGGATGCAGTATGGGATGTATATCAGGAATTAGAGGAAGATGGACATGCTTCGGCAGCGACCGTTGGCAGCCATTTAGGCATCAGCGACAGAATGGTTCGTAAACACATCTCCGTGCTTCGTGATGCTGGCATCATAGAACGTGTAGGAGGTAATAAAACTGGTTATTGGAAATTATTGAAAAAGTAGTGCTTATGAAATCCTTTATCAGCGAAGACGATATAGAGCAGGCGATATGTAATCGCTTATCGAAGCCGGAATACGGTTGGACTCGCATAGAATGCGACCCCAGCGTAGAGAAACAGGACGATGTTAGCGTTACTGGTCGTAACAGCGTGAAGGAATGCATACTACCAGAGGTGTTCCGCAATGCACTCAAGCGCATTAACCCAAACGTTGGCGAGGATATCATCGACGGTATCGTAAACGACTACCGTAGAGACTTTAGCAGTCAGGATATGGTAGATGTGAACTACCGATTGTATAACCAACTGCGTAACGGACTGAGGGTTGACACACGTACGGCTAAAGGCGATGACTTTGAGATAGTTAAGCTGATAGACTTTGACAACATAGAGAACAACGACTTCCACTGCGTAAATCAGATGTGGATAAAGGGGCATTATCGTTATCGCCGCCCCGATGTACTGCTGTTTGTAAACGGACTGCCTGTAGTATTTATCGAACTGAAAAACTCTACCGTAAAAGTAGAGGAATCGTATAATAAGAATCTGGTTTCGTATCGCGAGGATATACCCAATATCTTTGCATTGAATCAGATTTGCGTGCTTTCGAACGGACTGCAAACCAAGATAGGTGCTTGGAGTGCTGGCTACGAATACTTTTTTGAGTGGCTGCGTGTTGACAACGAGAAGGAAAAACTGGATAGAGACCAGATAGCAGAGCATGGATTATCTATACAATACCTGATTGACGGTCTGTTTAAGAAAGAACGACTGATTGACTATATCGAGAACTTTATATTCTTCGATAATAAGCGTGTAAAGATTATCGCTAAGAACCCCCAGTTCCTGGGCGTAAATAACCTGATGAAGAGTGTAGAACGTCGCGAGGAACTTAACGGAAAGTTAGGTGTGTTCTGGCATACACAAGGCTCAGGTAAAAGCTACTCGATGGTGATGTTTGTAAGGAAGGTAAGACGTAAGTTGCATGGAAACTTTACGTTCCTGATAGTAACCGACCGCGACGATCTTGACACCCAGATACACAAGACGTTTGTACGATCGGAGGTGATAGGCGAAAAGGAAGAATGCCAGCCAAAGAACTCTGCCCAATTGCGCGAGTATCTGATGAGCAACAAGCCAATGCTGTTCACGCTGATACATAAATTCCAATACGACAAACAGAAGAAATATCCCGTATTATCTGAGCGTAACGATATATTTGTATTGGTTGACGAGGCACATCGCACGCAGTATAAGCAGCTAGCCGAGAATATGCACACAGGCCTGCCAAACGCCAACTATATAGCCTTTACAGGAACCCCGCTACTTGGTTCAAAGCGACTTACCAACCAGTGGTTTGGCGACTATGTATCGGAGTACAACTTTGCCGAAGCGATTGCAGATGGTTCAACTGTGCCATTGTTCTATAGCCGTAGAGTACCCGAAGTGGGACTTACCAACGACTGGCTGGATACCGATGTGGCTGAAATCGTAGAAGAGGAGAATCTGAACGACCGCGAACAGGAACTGCTAGAAAATAGCTCATCACGAATTCTTGAGGTTATTAAGCGTGACGATCGATTGAATAAGATAGCCCAGGATATAGCGCACCATTTCCCACGTAGAGGATTCCTTGGAAAGGGTATGGTGGTAAGTGTAGATAAGTACACGGCTGTTAAGATGTACGATAAGGTACAGTACTACTGGGCTGAGGAACAGAAAGAACTGATAAAACAGCGAAATAAAGCCAAGACAGAAGAGGAACGCGAAAAAATAAACCGTATATTGGGCTATATGGACCGCGTTGAGATGGCTGTGGTAATCAGCGAGGAAGCTGACGAGAAAGAGAAATTCATGAAGCAGGGGCTTGATATCACCAAGCATAGAGAACTGATGAATAGGATTACCACCGATGGCAAGGATATCGAAGACCGGTTTAAGGATAAGGACGACCGCTTAAGTCTGGTATTTGTATGTGCCATGTGGCTTACAGGCTTTGATGTGCCATCACTATCTACGCTGTATCTCGACAAGCCGATGAAGAGTCATACGCTGATGCAGGCCATTGCACGTGCAAATCGTGTATTCCCAGGCAAAACATGTGGTATCATCGTCGACTACGTAAACGTGTTTAAATATATGCAGGAGGCCCTGAGTGATTATGCATCAAGAGGCGATGAGGATGGCGATTATCCAGCCAAGAACATTGAGCAGCTTATTACCAATATCGACAACTGCATAGTAGAGTGCGATGCCTTCCTGTTGACGCTAGGCATTAACTTAGACGAGATAATTGCAGAGACTAACACGTTGGATAGGTTAGAGATGCTGCGACAGGCATTTGATAGGATATTACAGAAAGACGAGTGGAAAGATCGTTTCAAGGTGCTAAGCAATCTGCTGATGAACCTATACGATGCCAGTAAGCCAGAGATATTCGAACGTGGTTGGCATAATAACAAGTTTGCACCTATCAGCTATCTCAACGGTCTGTTCTGTAATCAGATTGACGATGAGAAACTGCAACGTGCCAAGGCCAGAATGGCTGAGAAACTGGATCAGAGCGTAACATCTACTAATCAGGTATGCGATAATGCCGACTATGTAATACATCAAGGCAAGGTAATCGACCTGAGCAAGATAAATGTGGATGATTTACGCAAGGAAATCAGTCTTACCCCATATAAGGCATTAGAGATTGACGACCTGCGCATATTTATAGAACAACTGTTGCAGCAGATGATAAATAAGAACAGTACGCGCATATCATTCTCTGAGCGTTATAAGAGTATCATTAATCGCTATAATGCAGGCGGAAGCGAAAACGAGGATTATTACGAAAAGCTGCTGCAGCTGATAGAAGAATTGAAGAAAGAACAAGGACGCTCTACCGACCTTGGTCTGGAGGAAGAGGAACTTGAAATATACGATTTGCTGATTCAAGGTAAGAAACTTACAAAGGCCGAAGAGCAGAAAGTGATATTGGCAGCAAAGAACCTGTATCAGAAGCTAAAGGCCGAGAAGGATAACTTCATGGTGGTTGACTGGTATAAGGACGAACAACCCCGAAAGAAAGTGTTCTCGCTCATACAGGTATCTCTGAATAACGACCTACCAGAAAGCTACGATAGAGTATCGTTTGTAGAGAAAACAAACCTGATTATGAACCATTTTGTCGATATGGCCATCCAAGGCTACGGCTGGGTAACAGCATAAAATATATAAACAGAAATGAACAGACTTGTACTCATAGGAAACGGTTTCGATCTGACGCATAAGCTGCCTACCAGTTACCAGGATTTTATTGATTGGTATTGGAATGGTAGATTTGTAAAATTAAGAAAGACTTTCACCCCGGTATCGAAAGCACCATTGTGTGAATTGACAATGAAAGCTTTTCTTAGTTGGTACAGTATGTTTGAACAAGGTCCATCTGTTCTTAATGAATATAACGGTGCAAAACTGTTTTTGGAATTATGTAAAAGAGGGATATGTCGGGCTACAATGACACCTCTTTTTGAAAGAATTCATAAAAGTATAGAAACCAAAGGTTGGGTGGATATCGAGAACGATTATTATGAACTTCTGAAGAAATACGTATTGGACAATGCTTCTGAGGCGCAAATTGAAGCTCTTAACGCAGAACTGCAT
>JAEEOD010000008.1 GCA_016284115.1 Bacteroidaceae bacterium | reverse complement strand
CTCATATATAATAAGGTGAAGAAGACTGTGCATCATTTCATCTTTCAACTCATTATCTTCATCAAGACTTATCTCTTGCATCCTGTGAAACAATGTCTTCACTATTTCTAATGCCTCTTTTTTCAAGTAAATGGTCTGATTGCGAGTGAGGTCCAACAAGGGAGTGTTCAACAAGAAACTCCATTCTTCCTTGCGAAAGAAGTGGTTGTTGAACATGCAAGAAAATCCTTTTTCTTTTGGTTCATCATCGATAGGTTCCCAAGCAGAAGGAAGGGCAGGGTTGGCAAACACTACTGTACCAGGCATTATTTCTATCCATTTGTCGGCATACGACAATCTGCCTCGTTCAAGGAACAATGAGACAATGAAATAGTCGGCATAGCTGAACACCACTTTGTTCAATCTCTTGCGATGTTGCCACACCTTGAAATATGCCTTATCTTCCTTCATATTACTAAAAAGATGATTATCAATATGCGAAGATAGCATAAAATAGTTATCTTTGCAAAAAAATAAATGATTATGGAAGAGAAGAGAGCTAATTTGAATGCTTTGGGTAAGAAGACTGTCTATCGTCAGGACTATGCTCCTGAGGTGTTGGAGGCTTTTGACAACAAGCATCCTGAGAATGATTATTGGGTGCGCTTCAATTGTCCGGAGTTCACCAGTTTATGTCCTATTACCGGACAGCCGGATTTTGCGGAAATTCGCATCGGTTATATTCCTGATATCAAGATGGTGGAGAGCAAGAGTCTCAAGCTCTATCTGTTTAGCTTCCGTAGTCATGGTGCTTTCCACGAAGATTGTGTGAACATCATCATGAAAGACCTCATTAAGCTGATGGATCCCAAGTACATTGAAGTAACAGGTTTCTTCACTCCTCGTGGTGGCATCTCCATTCATCCTTATGCCAACTATGGCCGTCCAGGCACCAAATACGAAAAATTAGCGGAAGAACGTTTGTTCAAGCATGAATAAATAAGTTAACAAGCAATATAAACTATCGCTATATCTGCTAAAAAATGTTCCAGAGCTTGATTTAGGTGGATGTGAGCATTCCTATGGGGTGACACGATGCTTGGCATTAATGGTTGTAGTATCTTCTTTCACCTGACACAGTATCTGTTATGGGGGTATAGGAGATACTGCGATGAGTGATAGGAAGCTTTCCGATAACCTATGGGAGATATTGCGACGACCCATAGGAGGCATTTTAGTGACCTCATAGCAAATACTGTGTTCATTTATTGAAGCAATTATGTCTCATCAAGGAACACTTTTAGCCTACTACGGGAGGACGGGCTGTCCTCCCGTAGTAGAGCGCCCGTCCTCCCGTAGTAGATGAGAACCGATTATCGGCCTCGAAAACGGATATTGATTGGTTATTCTTTCAAATCGATTTTCAGTGACAGTTCGTCGAGCTGTTTCTGCTCGATGGCAGAAGGAGCCTCTAACATCACATCACGTCCGTTGTTGTTCTTTGGGAAGGCGATGCAGTCGCGAATGCTATCCAGTCCAGCAAAGATACTTACCCAACGGTCCAAACCGTATGCCAAACCACCGTGAGGTGGGGCACCATACTTAAAGGCATTCATCAAGAAACCAAACTGCTCTTGAGCTTTCTCGGGAGTGAAACCCAGAATCTCAAACATCTTGGCTTGCAGCTTAGGATCGTGGATACGGATGGAACCGCCACCTACTTCTATGCCGTTGCATACCATATCGTAAGCATCTGCACGCACTTCTTCGGGCTTTGTGTCGAGCAATGGGATATCCTCGTCTTTTGGATGGGTAAATGGATGGTGCATCGCCATCAGACGATTTTCCTCGTCGCTCCACTCAAACATGGGGAAGTCAACCACCCATAACAAAGCGAACTTGTTCTTGTCACGCAGACCAAGATCATCAGCTACCTTCAAACGCAGTTCGCACAACTGCTTGCGAGTTTTCATCACATCTTCACCGCTCAGTATCAGGATCAAGTCGCCTGGCTTAGCTCCAAAGGCTTCTTTCATCTGCTGCAATACCTCTTGTGTATAGAACTTATCTACACTTGATTTGACATTGCCATCAGCTTCCACACGAGCATATACCATACCCTTGGCACCAATCTGCGGACGTTTTACATATTCAGTCAGAGCATCGAGCTGCTTGCGGGTGAATGAAGCTGCACTCTCTGCGCAAATACCACCAATGTAAGCTGCATTGTCAAAAACACTGAATCCGTACCCTTTCATGATGTCCATCAGTTCTACAAACTTCATGCCGAAACGCAAATCAGGCTTATCACTACCATAATATTTCATAGCATCTGACCAAGGCATACGCAGGAAAGGAGCCTCGCCTAAATCAACGCCACGCAGAGCTTTGAACAGGTGCTTTGCCATACCTTCAAATAGCTCGATCACATCATCTTGGGTAACAAATGACATCTCGCAGTCGATTTGCGTAAATTCAGGCTGACGGTCTGCACGAAGGTCTTCATCTCGGAAGCACTTGGCAATTTGGAAATATCTGTCAAAACCAGCAACCATCAGCAACTGCTTCAAGGTTTGAGGGCTCTGTGGCAGAGCATAGAACTGACCAGGATTCATACGAGAAGGCACCACGAAATCGCGTGCACCCTCTGGGGTAGAACCAATCAGTACAGGTGTTTCCACCTCAATGAAACCATGATTGTCGAGGTAGTTGCGCACCTCAATGGTCATCTTATGTCGAAGTTCAAGGTTTTTGCGAACAGCAGCTCTTCTCAAGTCAAGGTAACGGTATTTCATGCGCAGGTCATCGCCGCCATCTGTATTGTCCTCAATGGTAAATGGAGGCGTCATGGCTGCATTCAGCACATTCAGCTTGTTCACAATGATTTCTATATCACCGGTTGGCAAGTTCTTGTTTTTGTTGAAACGCTCGTTGGCGATACCTGTTATCTGGATAACGTATTCGCGTCCCAGTTTGTTGGCTTCCTCACATAAGGCAGCATCCACCTCTTCATTGAAAACCAACTGTGTGATGCCATAACGATCACGCAGGTCGATGAAGGTCATGCCACCCATCTTACGTGAGCGCTGAACCCATCCAGCCAGCGTTACCTGCTTATTAACATCAGCAATGCGGAGTTCTCCGCAGTTATGTGTTCTATACATAAAAATAACAGTTTAAAATTTGTGCAAAATTACATTATGTGTGTCAAATAAGCAAATTTTTCGGGCTTTTGCTGAGTTTGTCTGAAATAATTATTACATTTGCGTAAATTATTTACTTAATCTAATACTTGTAATTTATGGCATTAATGATTATTCAATTGCTGGTGGTGCTTGGAGCTCTCTATGTGGGTTCTCGCTACGGTAGTTTGGCACTGGGTGCCATTTCTGGAATTGGCTTGGCTATTTTGGTGTTTGGCTTTAGCATGAAGCCTGGTTCCCCACCAACCGATGTAATATATATCATCATTGCAGCTGTGACCTGCGCTGGTATGATGCATGCTTCTGGAGGTATGGACTGGCTCATTCAAATTGCAGAACGTATGCTTCGCAAGCATCCCGACCGCATTACATTCTATGCGCCACTAACGACCTTCTTTTTGACAGTGTTGGTAGGAACAGGACATGTGGTTTATACACTAATGCCTATTATTTGTGATATCGCCCTTAAGAAAGGTATCCGTCCAGAACGTCCTTGTGGTGTGGCATCCATCGCCTCTCAGGTAGGTATCACTTGTTCGCCTATTGCTGCTGCTGTGGTAGCTTTCACTACCATTTCTGCTGCTAATGGTTTTAATGTAACCATTCCTCAAGTGCTAATGGTTACTATTCCTGCTTGTCTGTGTGGTTTGATTATGGCCTCCGTATTCTCTTACAAACGTGGCAAGGACCTTGATAAAGATCCTGAGTTCCAAAAGAGATGCCAGGATCCTGAATTATATCAATATATGTATGGAAACTCAGCTACAACACTTGATAAGGTAATTTCCAAGGAAGCTAAGCGTGCCGTGTATATTTTCTTGGCTGCCCTTTGTGTGATAGTTTTCTTCGCTGCTTTCCAGAGCCTCTTACCTCATTTCCCGAAAGCTGATGGTACGACTGAAACGCTGAAGATGAACATTGTCATTCAAATCGTGATGATATCTGCTGCTGCTTTGATGATTATCTTCTGCAAGGCAAAACCTAAAACTGCTGTAAGCGGCGCAGTATGGCAGAGTGGTATGGTGGCTGTAGTGGCTATCTACGGTATTGCTTGGTTGGCAGATACATATTTCGGTAATTACATGGCTGAGATGCAAGCAGCATTGGGTGATATCGTAGCTCAGTACAACTGGTCTATTGCTATTGTGTTCTTCTTGGTGTCAGTGCTGATTAATTCTCAAGGCGCTGTAGTGGTAGCCATGTTGCCATTGGCATATTCTTTGGGTATTCCTGGTGTAGTACTGCTGGGTGTATTGCCAAGTGTATATGGTTATTTCTTTATTCCAAACTATCCATCTGATATCGCAACTGTGAACTTCGATCGAAGTGGAACGACAGTAATTGGTAAGTACCTGTTGAATCACAGTTTCATGATGCCAGGTTTGGTATGTGTGATAACCTCTACCATTGTAGCATATCTTATTGCTACTATTGCTTTTTAGTATATGAGTGAGTTTTTTGTAGGCAAACATGTGAGGCTTCGTGCGATGGAGCCAGAGGATTTGAATTTTTTGTACCAGATGGAGAATGATCCTTCGCTTTGGTCTATATCCAACTTTACGGTACCTTATTCCAAAGTTGTGCTCCAGTCCTACATTGATAACTCTATGAATGATATGTTTGCAGATCGTCAGCTTCGTCTGATTATCTGCGAACTTTCTCAAAACCGACCGATAGGTATTATTGATGTTACTGACTTCGAACCCATGCATGGTAGGGCAGAAATCGGGATTTCTTTATTGCGAGAGGAACGTGGCAAGGGTTATGCTACTGAAGCCTTGGATCTGCTGTGTGACTATGTGTTTACTTTCCTTCATTTCAAACAGCTTAATGCACATATACTGGCAGATAATGCTGATAGTCTTCGCTTGCTACATCATGCGGGTTTTGTAGATTGTGGCTTACTGAAAGATTGGTGGAGGATAGGGAACAATTATCACGACATGGTGTTGCTCCAGAAAGTTCGTCCAGAATAATTATAAATGAAAATAGATCTTCAAACCGCCCCCTTAATTTAGGGGGTTGTTTTTTTTCGAATTCCTGTTAAGAACAGACCAGTGAGTATCAAAATTGAGCCCACAACTGATATCCAAGTAACAGGCTCTTGTAAGAAGATAGCTGATGCTATCATGGTGGATACGGGAGACAGGTAGATATAGTTGGCGGAAGAAAGAGCTCCTAATTCTCGAATTACGATGCTCCACAATACGAAGCATATCAATGCAGCGATCATTCCCAAAAATACCAAATTCATCCATACGACAGGCTCTGCCAATTTATTTAAAGGGAATTGCCAAGGGGTGATTAGAAAAACTGGTAAAATAGTCAGTATTCCATAGAAAAATACTTTGCGAGTCAGGAAGGTGGCATTATACCGTCTCGTCATGCCACGCATCACTAAACTATATACCGCCCAAGCAGCTGCTGCTACCAAAGCTAGGAAGTCGCCTAATGGGTTTAGCTTTAAAATGAAACTGCCGTTAAAGATAACCATCGCCACACCGATAATCGAAATGATTGAACCAACTATGATGGTTTTGGTTGCTTTGATTTCTTTTGAAAAAGCCATCCCTAAAAACAAGGTGATCAGGGGAGCATTGCATACGATAAATGCCACATTATTCACCAACGAGTATTGTATAGCTGTGTTTTCAGCCCAGAAATAAAGAGAGCCACCAGAGATGCCTAATAATACCATCGTCAACTCATCGTGCCAATTGTCTGTAAAGAGTTTGCGAGGAGAGAAAGACCATACCCCTAAATAAGCGATGATGAAACGCAAAAGAAAAATCTCTTGTGGGTTCAAGCCATTTAATATTAAGAACTTTGTGTTGATGAAAGTGACACCCCAGATTGCGATGATGCCAATGGCTAATAGATGATATGGAAGCTTGTTTTTCATACGACTTCGCAAATATGCGTGCAAAAATAATGATTTTTCATCAAAATGCGCTATCTTTGGAGAAATAATCACTAATAACTAAGAATTTATGACACCTATTGAACAAAGAAACGAATTGCTGGCGAACAAGGTGATTAAGAGCTTGAACATTCGCCATATTGAAGGATATTATTGTGCTACATCTGCAGATGCAATTAAAAAAGTGATGAGTTTAATTCCACAAGGCAGTAGCATATCATGGGGCGGTTCAATGACTATCCGAGATATGGGATTGACAACGGCTTTACACGAGGCAGGAACTTTCACTTTGTTTGACAGAGATTTGGCTCAATCACCAGAAGAGGCTCGGGTGGTTTATCGTCAGGCATTTGGTGCAGATTTCTATATCAGCAGTGCCAATGCGATGAGTGAACAAGGCGACATTGTCAATATTGACGGCAATGGTAATCGAGTGGCTGCTATTGCTTGGGGTCCCAAAAAGGTAATATTCGTTGTGGGCATCAACAAAATCGCTAAGGATTTGGATGCTGCCATCAAGCGAGCAAGAGGTACTGCAGCTCCTATTAATACAGTTCGTTTGAGCAGAGAAACTCCTTGCACTTTAGATGGTATATGTCATGATTGCCATTCTCCTAACAGTATTTGTAATCAAATACATATCATTCGAAATTCTTATGATAATGGACGCTTCTGCGTAGTAATCGTAGGAGAAGAATTGGGCTATTGATTATGGGTAAGAAAGTAAGGTTTGGTGTGGTCGGTACCAATAAGATTACTGACTGGCTATTGGCTGGTGCCAAAGAAGACGAAAGGTTTGAATTGGCTGCAATCTGTTCGCGTACACAAGATCGAGCTGAAGAGTTTGCTGCAAAATACGGAGTGGAGCATACCTTTACATCTATTGAAGAAATGGCATCGAGTGATGTAGTGGATGCTGTTTATATAGCTACCCCTAACTGTACCCATGCTGATATTGCTATCACCTGTATGAATCATGGCAAACATGTGTTATGTGAGAAGCCAATGGCATCGAATGCACATGAGGTAAAACGAATGATAGAAGCTGCCAAAAAGAATCAAGTTGTTTTGATGGAAGCTATGATTGCTACTATGAATTCCAATTTTATGAAGGTGCGTGAACTGTTGCCGAAATTGGGTGTCATACGTAGATACTTTGCCTCTTATTGTCAGTATTCTTCTCGCTATGATAAGTTCAAGGAGGGAGTTGTACTCAATGCCTTTAATCCTGCATTATCTAATGGAGCTATGATGGATATAGGAGTATATACCATTTATCCTTTGATTGCTTTATTTGGCAAACCTCAAGCGATCAATGCTCAAGGTGTCATGCTCTCTTCTGGAACTGATGGGCAAGGTGTAGTTAACTTGTTATATGATGGAATGAATGCTACTGCCTTATATTCCAAGATAGCTAATTCATATCTTCCTGCTGAAATTGAAGGTGAGGATGGCAATTTAATAATGGATGAAATTCATACAATACGAAAAGTTACTTA
>JAEEOD010000105.1 GCA_016284115.1 Bacteroidaceae bacterium | reverse complement strand
TCGACTATGCCCATCAGGCGGAATCTCTCCTCCCTCCTTCGGGGGGAGACAGAGAGGGGCTTGCCGACCTGAAATCTGGCACATTACAAGTGCTGGCACGCAGCTACCTCAGTCTTAATATGCTCGATTCGGCAGAAACTGTTTATCGGCAGATAGAACTAGGCAACGATGTCCATCTGGCCTATATCGTGCAGAGCAGTCTCGCAAAGATCGCACTCCGACGGATGGGTGCCATACAGGTAGAGGACAGCGTGGATGAAGCCTTTGGACAGATAGAGGACATCTATTACATGGCACTGGAACAGAAGGATCAGTACTATCAGGAGACGATGCGTCAGGAAATGGAGAATCAGAAATTGGAATACCGTTCACGGTTGTATGGCCGAACACTCCTGATAGTCATCATTGCCTCGGTAGTCATCCTTCTTGCTGTAGTGCTGGCGCTTCGCTATCGTATCCGTTTGCAGGAACAAGAGAAACACCGACTCCGGCAGGAGGCGGAGCATCAGAAGACTTTGCTTCATCAGGCAAACGAAGTGGTGACATTCCTGCAAAACTTCATTCTCGAACGGACGGAAGTGCTGAAAAAACTCAATCAGGGCGGTGACACGCTCATCACCCTTAGTCCGCACGAATGGAGCGAGATAGAGCGTACGCTCAACGCCATTGACGGCAACCGCTTTGCTAAGATACGTGAGCAATACCCCACGATGCAGGAAGACGACATCCGCCTATGTATCCTCACGCGACTCGGTCTTAGCAACCGCACCATCGGCAACATATACTGCATCACCGTCTCTGCCGTCCAGCATCGCAAACTCAAGCTGAAGAAGGACGTGTTCGGAGAGAACAGCCAGGATGTCACGCTGGAACAGATACTTAACAGGAGATAATAGTATTAATAGTAAAATAGAATCAGTTATGAAACGAGCAATATTACTTATGACATGCGTGCTGGCATCACTGATGATATCGGCCCAAGGAACTTACGATGATTTCGACTACATCCCCTTTGTCAAGGAAGGTAAGACATGGCATGTGATTCGCTCTGAATTCGAAGGAAGCCATCATTATGAGTATTATAAGCTGATGAATGAAAAAGTGGTGAGCGCCGGAAAGACCTACATGAAGATGTGTTGGAGTGAGGACGATTTGACGGTAATCTCTGATTTGGGACTATTGCGTGAGGAGAATCGCAAAGTGTATTTTTTCGACTCTGCTATGCAAAAGGAATTTCTTTTGTTTGACTATTCTTTGAAGACGGGTGACACCTATGAGACATATTCGTATGATGAGCAGAAGGTGGTATCGTACAAGGTTTTATCTGTTGACAATTATACAGAAGGGCCTGAGGTTACCCGCTACAAATACGTTGATGAAGCAGACAGTACGGAAATGCAGCACCGTTATTTGCGGAAATGGACGATTGGTCGCACAGATGACAATTCCTTTCAAAAGATGTGGATAGAAGGGGTAGGGTCTCTTGAAGGGCCTTTGGAAAACCTCTACGATTCGCGCCCCATCTCATCCAAGGATAATCTGGCTTATGTGGAGTATGACAATGTTGATTACCTGCCATTCTCTTTCCACGACGAAGTTAGCCACATTCATGGTTGCAACCTGCCAACAGGTGAAGCAGACCATTCGGATAGGCACCATCAATTGACCTATGAATTGGAAGGCGGTCGCCTGCATGTCTACGGAAAGGCCTTCACACAATGTGGACCAAACAACTATGTCTATTTCTACGAGAGAAGTACCGATGATCCATTGGTTCGCAAGTTAGAATTCGTAATACAAGAAATAGAGCCAGTCGCAAATTGCGTGGCCCTCCACGCTACCGATTTCTATGTTCCTGGTTTTGACCCTAATATGAATTACATCGTTGTGGACAATCAAGGCGAGGAGCAGCCTGTCATCAATAAGACACCACAGATGGCCTACCGCCCGTTCATCGAAGAAGGTAAGGTATGGAAGGTGGGAACTATTTCGGGTAATCCTGTGCAGGTGGTTGACAACTACTACTTCGATGGCGACACTATCATCGCTGGAAAGAGCTGCAAGCAGATGATGTGCCAACGGTATGTTAGTCCAAATTACTCAAATGAATATTGGACGCCAACACCTTCCTTGAGCAAAGTAGGAGCATGGTACGAAGAAGATAAGAAGGTGTACTTCTATGATGAACAAGCACAGTCAATGTTGATAAAGTATGACTTCTCTGTCGATGCCAATGATACACTGAAGATATTCAGAGATTATCCAAATTATGTTGTAGGGCCGAAACAGAGCGGAAATATCCAAGGGTTTAAGGGCATTTACAGAGGTATTTGGGGTATAGGTATAGACTCCCGTATCAACACCATTTGGCTGGAAGGTGTTGGAGGTATTGACGGACCGACAAGAAATGCCTATCCCAATGCAGCAGATCCCGTTTCAGAGTTCTTGATGTCATGTACTGTTGGCGATGAGGTCATCTACCTCAACGACGAATATGAGGATGGAACAAGCCCTGCTGAAGCTCGGAAAAAGCGCTTTGACTTCACCCATACGATTAAGATAAAGCCCAAAGCACCGATGAAGAGAGAGAAGAGTTATGTTAATAAGAACTCTTCCGAGCGTGAGGTGGTTCGGCCAAAGGTCAAAGCACGGAAGAGAAGTGAGCAGTCGCTGTCGCTATATGGTGAATACAACGACCAACAGTTAGGAATCAATCTTGATCCGCTCGACGAAGCCTATCTCGTGCGTGTTACTAATAAGTCAGGCCAGACCGTCTACGAGAAAGCCGTCAATGCAGGCAATATCGTAGCCCTTAACATCGATATCTCCGTCTATGCCAAAGGCCGTTACATCGTAACCGTTGAGAACAGTCAAGAATCCTTCGTTGGCGAATTCGATGCGCAGACGACGAAAATAGATGCAATTGTCAACAAAAAGGATGAAACAAAGAATGTTATCTACAACCTTCAAGGTCAGCGCGTCAGTTCCTTGCAGAAGGGATTGAATATCGTTAATGGACGGAAGACGTTTGTAAAATAAAACTGAATAATCATTGAGGCTATTAGGGAAGTATGCGACCAGGGAGCAGGATTCAGGCAATTGGCGAGAATAACGGGGATAAGCTATGGAATTATCCAAAGAGTTGTAACAGATCGGAGAACCGTCCCCTGATTTACTATCTTTGTTTATTTAAAAAATTAATCATAACTGCTTATGAAGAAGGGATTTGTTTTTTTCTTGTTATTTAGCGTGTCTTATAATATTTATGCAGAAGAAAAAGTGCATAAAATGTTAGAAAATGGTCGTTCTTGGAATTATATGCTGTTTTATTATGCAGATGGCAAAACAGACACAATCTATCACAGCATATCCCTGGAAGGTCCTATTGACTTTGATGATAAGAAGTGCTACAAGATTGCCAGCCAATCATCAGAGGAGACACAAAATTATTTCTATGAAGAGGGGAGAAAAGTCTATTATTATGGCAATGATAATGTTAAAGGAGAATACGTGTGGGGTGAATTATTTAACTTTGACTTAAAGGCTGGTGAAAATGGTGTTATTTATATCGATACAATAAATATAAAGGGAGAAAACTATTGCCGCATGTTTTTTGTCAATGACATTTGGATAGAGGGAATCGGTAGCATTAAAACAGGACCTCTGCCAAATTGGGGGGAGGTTCCAGGAACGTTTCTCGGTAGCGAGGTCGTTTCCGTATATGAGGAAGATGCATGTGTCTTCACCAGAGAAGACTTTACTCCGCCTCTTGATATCAATGGTTTCAGTGAGATTACTTATCAGGCAAAGGGATGTGTCTGGCAGAATGTCGCTACTTACGACCTTCAAGGCCGCCGACTCAGCGGCAAGCCAGCGAAGGGTGTGTACATCGAGAACGGACGGAAGGTGGTGAAATGAAAAATGGCCAGAAGAATCATGGGGACAGGTTTTGAAGTGAACCCAGAAAGTTGGACACAACTGAAAGGTTCAAATGAAAAAGGAATTTAGTTTAGAAGAAAAGTTGTCC
>JAEEOD010000104.1 GCA_016284115.1 Bacteroidaceae bacterium | reverse complement strand
TCGCGCCCCATGGAATACATCAGACGACTGGAAGCCAGATAGAATCCCATAATACCAGAGAGGACTGCACATGATACTGCCACACCAATGAGAACTTTACCAAATGTACCCAGCAATTCCTCAGCTGCTATCAGCAGAACCCATTCGCCAGCCATTACTCGCTCAGGCCAATTAGCGACTGCGGCTGCAGCAACCGTGTTGTTTGCTATATAGACAAAGGCACCAAAGAGAATGGCTATAATCATGATGAATATTACTTTCTTGAAAGACACCTTGAATTCCTCGGCTGCTTGAGGAATAGTCTCGAAGCCGACAAAGGCCCAGGGTGTGATGGCAAAAGTAGCCAAAACAGAGGAGATGATACCCAATGAGCCCACTTTGGCGAAACTACTTATCTCTGCACCCTCAACCTGGGATGCCAACGCAGCTGCCCGATCAAATCCCCAAACTGGTTCCATATTGATCATACTGGCCTTGCTATGGAAGATGGGCGATACTGTCAGGATAAAAACAGATAAGGCAAGAAGCGAGGACAATAGAGCTTGCACAATACCTGCCTTCCTGACTCCCCAGATATTCAGTATGCCAAACAGAATAAGGATACCCATAGCAAAAAGCATCTCACCCATCCATACATCAAAACCTGACACAACATAGTGAAAACCGAATTTCAGGAAGTCCAGATTGCCGTCAAGCCCATCTACTATTAGACCAATGGCTGTGGAGTTCATTGGAACATTCGACAAATAGGCAGCCAGAAGGAACCAGCCACAGATATAGGCAGGAATCTTGCCGAAACAGCTTTTTGTGAAATTGAATTCTCCTCCAGCTCTGGGGTGCTTGGGAACCATATAAGCGTAACTGAATGCCAAAATAACCATCACCACGGCACCCAGCAACATAGCTATAGCGGTCCCATACACACCTGAATTGGGAAGAAACTTCTTGCCTGGATTGATGAAAGCTCCCCAGCCGATGATACACCCAAAGGCCAATGCCCATACATGAAGAGAGGATAGCTGTTGCGTTAAACGCGGGTTCTTGTGTTCCATTATCTTACCTACTGTCATTTGGCTCCCTGTTCAATCTCCTTAAGGGCTGCTATCAATCTCGTATTGTCGTAATGACTGCGCACAGACAAACGCATATACTGTCCACTCTCAAGACCTGATTTCTTGGAACAATTGCGGGTTAGTATATTATATTTTCTCAGCAACTTCAATACCAATCCGAAAGAAGTATAAGGCGGAAGTATCTCACATAAGAAATAGTTGGCTTGAGAAGGCATCACTCGCATGAAACTGATCTGACGCAGCTGCTGTCCAAAGTCCTCACGCTCAGCAATGAACCTCTCACAGGCAAGCTTGTAGTCCTTTTCGTATTTGTTGAATATCTGCATAAAAAACTCGGCAAAGGAATTGATGTTCCATATGCTCACCTTCTGGTTCAATTGAGTAATGAGCTGTGTGTCAGATGAACATAGAATGCCTAAGCGAATGCCTGGTACCCCATAGCTTTTGGATATACTCTTCATCACCACTAAATGGGGAAAAGACTCCAGAATACTGTCGTGAAGCAGAGTGTTGCTCGCCCACCCTATGCTGAAATCCACAAAACTCTCATCCACTATCAGTCGAGTTCCTTTTCCCTCAGCCCATTCTGCCAACTTGAGAACATCCTCAAAGGGAATGAAGTTTCCAGAGGGGTTGTCTGGATTAATCAGGATGATATTGTCTGCATGATGTGCAGCATAGAAATCCATCAAATCCTGAGCCGTATAGCGGAAATCTGCATTCTGAGGGAAGAAGGTGACCAAATCTGACTTCTCGCGACGATTGGGATATTCCTCAAAAGTGGGACGGATAATTCCTAAGGTGCCTGGTAGAATCTCCATCAAGGCCTTTATCAATTCAGCTGCCCCATTGCCCGGAATGATGTAATCCTCCTTCACACCCCAGCACTTGCTCGCCAGCAAAGAATTGACTTTCATCCCAGAAGGGTATTCTGCAATCAAGGTACGGAAATTAGCCTCCACCTCATCGATGATGCGAGACTCATTGAAATAGGGATTCACCAGGTAGCAGTAATCCAGCATCTGCGGAAACCGCCAGTAGCCTCCGTACCTCCCATAGTACTTGCGCTGAACGTCCTTCTCTTCAGCAAACAGAGCCTCCGCAATATCCAAATCCTGTTTGTCGTCTATCTCATACCATTTCTCGTGAGTGATGGGAAGAGCCTTCAGGTCATGACTGTTGAGGAAACTGATGATACGCAGCACATTCTCGTAGTACTCATTGTTACCCACAGACTTAGTGTAGGCCTCCAGAAAAGGAACATATTTGGTGCGCGAGAATTCCTTAGAGAACTTATAGATGTTCACCGTCTTATAATACTGATCAACATTCTTGTAGTTGAAGGCAGCCTTTGTAATGAAGTTCACGATGTTGTTCTCCTTGTCAATGCACACCATCGTGCCATCCATCCAAGTCTCATATTTGGCCACAAGCGCCAAATTGGGAAAAGGACTCTGGAGCAAGAGATCAAACATTCCATCATCGAAAATCAGATCACTCTCAATTAGAAGCGTATCATCTTCTTGCAACTGCTTTTTGGCCAACGAAAGGGAGTAGATATTGTTGGTCTTGTCATATACAGGATTGACTAAATATTCTATCCGCAACCCATTGTATTCAGCGCCCAGATACTCCATCAAAGCCTTTCCCTCGTGACCAACGACGATAACCACGCGAGTAAGGTTGAGTTTGGAAAGTTGCCCCATAAGACGATCAATGAGTCGCGTACCATTGACAGCAACCATGCATTTCGCATTATTTTGGGTATATTCCTTAAGTCGTCTGCCCAAACCGGCAGCCAAGATTATTGCTTGCATTTGTTTAAATTTCAGGAATTTTTGATATATATATATACCATTGGATCCTTAATGCTAATGTAAGGAGCTGAGCATCAAGTAATTAACCTGCAGTTGACAGGATTTTCCAGAAGGTATGTACACGTTAATGATTCTTTTCGTATACTTTCAACTGCCAAAGATAAGCATTTTTTTTGGAATGATGAAATGTTTTGCGGTTTTTCAGGCCTAAAAAGTAGTTTTATACGCTACACGTCGAAAGGGAAAAGACAACACGTTGAGTTTGCGATTTCAACGTGTTGACTTTGCCAA
>JAEEOD010000103.1 GCA_016284115.1 Bacteroidaceae bacterium | reverse complement strand
GTGAGGTGATCCAACTGATATATGCTGTCATTAGCAAATCGACTGTAGAAAGCCACAAAACCACTTTCATCATCGAAAGATGCCAAGGGAGTCAAAGAAATGGAGTCGAGCATCCATGCCCCATTATCGCGCTCAAAATAATAGCGCTGGCGCATATTGGAATCGAGATATATCCATTCTACCTCGGCAGAAGTGAGCGAGGTATCACCTTCTAAATCCAAATCAGACTCATTGTCGAACATCAAGGTATAGGTAGGCTGTTCAGCAATCAGGTGGTCGTGTTGCCAATCCTTACGTTCCACTTGCTGAGTGCTGTCGGTAGTGATAATAAGCAAGGGAAACCTTACTCTACGACGTTGTAGGCGCTCGTCCGAAGCGAAGTTCCAGATGAAATCATCGAAAAGTTCATCTACTCTGGTAGGCGTCACTTCCTTTTCTACTACAGGCTCAATTTCTTGAGTCGCTTCAACCACTAAAGTATCGTCGGGTAGCAATGCAGCATCTTCACTGACATATGCTTTCTTCCCCGCACAAGATGCAAGGAGGCACGCCAGCGCCAAACAACAAAGGGATCTCCAACGATATACCATATTATATCTTCAACTTTATACTCAATTTCTCCAACATGTCTATGGTCATGGTCTCCAAATCATATTTGGGTTGCCACCCCCATTCGCTTCGCGCGCAACTATCGTCCATGCAATCAGGCCAACTTTCAGCAATGTGCTGTTTCAACGGATCCACCTGATATTCCATCTCAAACTGCGGTAAATGCCTCTTAATGGCCGCATAAATGGTTTCGGGCGCAAAACTCATAGAAGCCAAGTTAAAAGCATTGCGGTGAACCAACTTGGCGGGGTCGGCCTCCATCAACATGATAGAGGCATGTAGGGCATCCGGCATATAAATCATATCCATCAAAGTACCTTGCTTGATTGGACATATAAACTTATCCCCTCTCACGGCATAATAATAAATATCTACCGCATAGTCGGTGGTACCGCCACCTGGAGGTGTTACGTATGATATGATGCCCGGATAACGTACCGACCTTGTATCTACCCCATATTTCATGTAATAATAATCACTCAACAACTCGGTAGTCACCTTGCTAACGCCATAGATGGTGCCAGGACGTTGTATAGTGTCCTGCGGTGTCATCACATGAGGCGTGGAGAGACCAAACGAACCAATAGAACTCGGAGTAAACACAGCACAATGATGCTCACGTGACACCTCTAACACATTCCACAAGCCATCAACACCAATCTTCCATGCCAAACGAGGGTTTCTCTCTGCCACCACAGACAACAATGCTGCCAAATTATAGATAGTGTCAATATGATAATCCCTTACCACCTTAGCTATAGCATCGGCATCTGTAACATCAGCCAATGCTGATGGTCCTGATTCTTTCAACATCCCTTTAGGTTCTGACCCTTTTATAAATCCAGCTATCACATGGGTATTACCATATCTGCTTCTTAATTCCATGGTAAGTTCTGAACCAATCTGTCCAGTAGCGCCAATAACCAGTATATTTTTCATATCTTAGGTTTTTTAGGTCTATTCTCATTTTGTTGCACAAAGATAATCATAATTTGAAATATTTTCGCTAATTTGGCGGTGAATTTGAGTACTGAAACTAAATCTTAAACAATTTGATACTATGTACGGAAAAATGCAAGATCATCTCACCAAAACTTTGACTGAGATTAAAGAAGCAGGGCTTTATAAAGAAGAGCGCCTGATTGAGAGTCCACAACGTGCTGCCATCACGGTAAAAGGACAAGAAGTGCTGAATTTTTGTGCGAACAACTATTTAGGTCTTTCTGACAATCCCCGATTGATTGAGGCTGCCAAGAAGATGATGGACTGCCGTGGCTATGGTATGTCGTCTGTTCGTTTTATTTGTGGCACACAAGATATTCACAAAGAGTTGGAGGCAGCCATAGCAGACTACTTTCACACCGAAGACACGATTCTCTATGCGGCATGCTTCGATGCCAATGGTGGCGTGTTTGAGCCATTGTTCACAGACGAAGACGCCATCATTAGCGACTCACTGAATCACGCTAGCATTATTGACGGCGTGCGCTTATGCAAGGCAAA
>JAEEOD010000102.1 GCA_016284115.1 Bacteroidaceae bacterium | reverse complement strand
AGGCTTGCCGTTCTTCATAATGACACCAGAAATATCGTCTGCAAAAGAAGGAAAGCAAACCAAAGAAACCAACACTAAACCTAGAAACCTCTCTTTCATTGTTGTATATTATGCTTTTCGTCGTAAAAGTACAAATAAAAAAGAGAAAATAAAAGAATAAGACTATTTTTAATGAGTTGCTTTTTGTGCCAAATATTTTCTTAAACCCTCGTTACGCAGCTTGCACGAAGGGCAATGACCACACCCGTCGCCTTGGATACCATTATAACAAGTAAGTGTTTCGTTTCGTACTAAATCGAGTACCCCCAGCTGGTCGGCCAATTCCCAAGTCTGCGCCTTATCAATCCACATCAATGGTGTGTGTAACACAAACTGGTAGTCCATCGCCAAATTCAGTGTTACATTCAACGACTTGACAAACGCATCACGGCAATCAGGATAGCCGCTATAATCTGTCTGAGAAACACCCGTCACCAAGTGGCGGATACCTCGTTCACGAGCATATACGGCAGCGATGCTCATAAAAAACATATTACGGCCAGGCACGAAGGTATTTGGCAAACCTTTCTCAGGTACCTCTTGGTCCATCTCCATTGTGGAATCAGTAAGAGAGTTATGACCTAGCTGCCCCACTAACGGAATATCCATTACCTCAAAAGGGACATCTGCTTTTTCAGCAATCTTACGCGCCAGTTCTACTTCAATCTCATGTTTCTGGCCGTAGCGGTAACTCACGGCATACACTTCCTTAAACTCACGTTTTGCCCAAAACAAGCAGGTGGTAGAGTCTTGTCCACCACTGAACACCACCAAAGCTTTATCCTCAATCATAGTTAAATATCTTTTACGTTTAGAACATTATACGACACATTGTCATCATACACATCCGTGTCTTCCATCTTCTTCACGGCCTTCACTACGCGGATAGTTACAGGCAACACGATGATTTCATATAGGGTCTTGAGCACAATCTGAGTACCCATCATTATAAAAAGTTCTTTCCATCCTATCACCCAACCAAATGCTATGGGGAAAAATATCAGCGAGTCGCCTGTCTCCCCTACTATGGTTGACCAAATGGCTCGCCAAGAGAAATGAGCCCCTTTGCTCACAATTTTCATGCGGCTCATCACCCAGGCGTTGAGGAACGAGCCCACCAGATAGGCCAGCATGGAGGCACAAGCAATACGGGGTGCCATACCAAAAACAAAGTTGAAATGCTCTTCACCCTCCCAGAAAGGAGCGGCTGGCACTGCCACAGCAATCAAGCCTACGGCTACTATGAAGAAATTACTGATAAAACCACTCCAGATGAGTAGTCTTGCCTTGCGATACCCCCATACTTCTGCAACACAGTCGTTGATGATGTAGGATATTGGGAAAATCATCAGACCTCCTGTGACACTGATGCCAAAAACATTAATAAGTTTGGTGCCTAAAAGATTAGAAGCTACGAGACATACATTGAACAGTATGCCGAGCAACATGAATGTTACAGATACTTGTTGTTTCATATTTCCTGTTTTTTACGTGGTGTTCTGGAATACACGGCTGTTATTCGCAGCATCATATATTAAAATTTCGGCGCAAAAGTAGGCATAATCAACGAATTATGCAAACTTTTGCGTCGAAAAGAGTATTAGTCAAGAGTATTAGCTTTATATGCTTCTCTAGAAAATGTAGTCTATGCTTGCGCCAAATACTTTGTTGTGACGGCTATACACATTGGTACCTGGCAAGGTAGTACCATTATAGTTACTGCTCTGCTTGGTGTATTTATGATAATGAGTCCAAAAATAACCAACATTCACTTTCATGCGTTGAGAGAGGTGAATCACGCCACCCAAACCCACTGAGTAAGAGTCACAATAGAAAGATGTATCATACTGGAACTCATCGCTTAGACCATAGTCTGTAAGCTGATAGCCGGCACTGAGGGAGAAATACTTGTGTGCATCCCATTCTACACCTACCTGATATTCATTGGTCCCACGAGTCAGCGCCTTCTGTTTGTCGTTGGCCATTTCGGCGTCCTTGTCGAAAAAGTGGTGATATTCCACACTTGCACGCAAAGTTGGCAATATTTCATACATCACAGCACCACTGAACAGAGCAGGAACATCATTAGGGGTATTCACACCATCGCTATAGGCCGCCAACGCGCCATTAGGATCAGAATTCTCTTTTGTATCATTCTCGATATTCAGATTAGCTTTCAACTCATACTTCATGCCTATATTCCATTTGTTCAGTTTGATATGAGCGCCGATAATAGGTGCTACACCCCACCCCTTTTGGTCAACATCCAGCCTAAGGTCCACCAGAGGTTGATTAGCCAGAGCAGTTAGTTGCGGATTGGCAGCAGCTGCAGCCTGAATAACAGGATTCTGTAACAACTCAGGTTTTGCTGTGGCAGTCACATAGCCTTTATAGCCACCTACAAAATAGTTCATACGGGCGCCAGCATAAATTGACAGCCAGTCTGCAGCACGATAAGTCACACCAGCCTGAAAGGCGTAAATAAACTGGCGACCTTTCATGGATGTATTAATGTCATACAAGTCTGATGCACCCTGGGCTCCAGTGGCCTTCATTACTGATTGTACTGCAGGATTGGCAGCAATGCCTGCCATTACCATCGAGTCAAACATCGGGAGTCCTTTGCTATAGGAAGCTTCGCCTCCACCGCCTATCACGCCACCATAGGCAGAAATGGCCCAAGGACCATTTTTATAAGTCAGAAAGAGTGATGGAATAATAGGAGCCGAAGCTGTACCTTTATAAAAACGATGATTATTGGCTTCAGGAAATAAGGGGAAGGTAGCATCTATATTACGTTCCTGATATGCATTCTGCCAGTTAAATGACAAATGCAATCCATCTTTTTGCAAGAAGCCTAATCCTGCAGGATTGGAATAAGGGCCATCAGAATCTATCATAGCTCCACGAGTCATCATTCTAATAAATGCTACTGATTGGTTTGTATTGGTCAACACGCCACCAGCGAAAGTCACTGCTGAAATACCCAGCATAGCAAAGCTTAAGATTATCTTTCTCATCTTTTTACCTTTTTAATAAAAGTGGTTAATTTAACTTATTTTTTGGAGTATTTTCCATAAAACGGCTGCAAAGGTATAGTTATTTTCAATATTACGCAACTTTTTTGAACACTTTTTTGCACAAACAAGTTATTTTTGTGCAGAAGACGTAAGTTTCAAGGGCAAGGGAATACTACTTTGCGTTAAAAACTTTATCTTTGCATGACAGAAAAAACAATCAATAAGATTATGAAGAACACCATTATTATCCTAATCATTGCCTCCTTGGCTTTGACATTGCCCAAGCAAATGTGGGCACAGAAGAATGAAAACGCCCACCATGAGGACACTTATTATCTAAAAGGTGCCGTACCAGAAGAAAACGGCAAAGTGGTGTTTAAAAAAGAGTTCAACATTAGTGGCATGAGCAAGGGCGAGGTTTATGCCAAGGTGCTGGAGTGGATGAATGCTCGTATGCAACAAAATGAAAACAAGAGTCGTGTTGCTTACGAAAACGAAGATAAAGGACAAATAGCTGCTAACGGTGAAGAATACATTGTGTTCTCCAACTCCATTTTAGCACTTGACCGTACCAAGGTACTATACCAAATGATTGCCAACTGCGACGAAGGCAAGTGTGTATTACAGATCAGGAATATTCGCTATGACTATCCCAACGAGAAAGAGTTATTTTTAGCAGAAGATTGGATTGCTGATGATATAGCCCTGACAAAAGACCAGAGCCGACTGGCTCGTGGGTTTGCTAAGTGGCGTAGGAAAACGGTGGATTTTGTAGATGACATGAACGAAAGTCTACAAAAAGCTTTAAGTGGTTTTGCCATTGTGCAAAATGATGGTAAGCCAGAAGAGACGCGCAAATCTGACGCGATAGCAGTAGTAGGCAATCAAGTCACTACCGCAGAAGTCGTTAAGACAGAAGAAGTAGAGAAATCTGCAGAGTTAGCTAAGCCTGAGGTCAAAGCAGCAGTTCCAGTCATCAAACCAAACATTCCTGTGGCGGTAGTGAATGGTGAAGCCGAGGTAGTAAAGCCTTCCATTCAACCAATAGTGGAGGCAACGAAGGTTGTTGAAGAAACTAAGCCTGTTGAAATCACAAAACCTACTGAGACTCCCAAACCTTTAGTAACTACTCCAGCCGAGACTTTTCCAGAGTTAACTGCCGACAAGGTACAGGCTAGCAACGGTAGGTTAGTGATTATTATTATTGGTGACGACGAGTTCAACCGTACCACCATGACTGCCAATGCCGGAGGCTATCTCTCAACCAACAACGGCAAGAAATATATCAATACCATTCTTACACCAGAACAAAGCTATCAAACATTAGCTGAGGCCAAAGAGTATATGGTGGCTTTTTATCGTAACGGTGAGAAACAACCATCGGTAGTGATGAAATGTATCAATGCCACGAAAGAGCAGCCTGAGCCTGGTCGTGCCAACATCTTTATAGGCGAAATAACTAATGTTGAAACGAATTAACCACATCTAACTATGGCAGGAGAAGATATTGAAAAAATCATCATGCAAGGTGTTGTGTTCAAAGGCAAGAGCAGCAAACCCAAAGAAACTAACAAGATCAAGACCAAGGCAAAGAAAAAAACTTATATTACTGGGGCACACAAGTCTGCCTCTGCCAAGATGAAAGCCGATATACGTAAGCGACGCGCCAATCGTCCATCACAGCGTAAAGGGATATAAAACCTTTCACCAGAAGGGATAACTCTTTTGCGAGATGTTGTTCCATCTCTAAGAAAGTATCACCTGCCATTTCCGGTTTAAAGTGGTGGTCACACTTTCGGTGCTTCTACACTCTATCCCAGCAACTAAGTGCTCGGCAAGGCATTGACCCGCAACGGAATGCAGCACACTTTCTACGAGAGTAATGGTGGTCATAAGTGGAAGATTTATTTAGTACCGCTAAAGCCATCGTTTACTTCCTTTAAGCCGCCCTTCTGCTTACTCTTTTCTCCCACGTGAGGTTTTTATTATTTCCTCATGAGGTATATAATAATCTCTCTAGGGCAGCTATAATACGATAAAATAGTGTGCCAAATACGAACAACGAACAGTTGAACAGAAAAAAACGGGGATGATAGTGAACTTGATTGAATTAATTAAATCTTTAAACTTGTTCTTTTTTAGTGATAACCTATGTCTTAATCGTTAGTTTGACAAGTTTTAATATACTGCGAAGGTGTAATACCGAACTGTTCCAAGAATGCACGGCTGAAATAGGACTGAGAGCTAAAGCCTACAGCCTCGGAGACTTCATATACTTTCATTTCGCCTTTTTGCAACAGCTCTGCTGCTTTTTTCAGACGAATGATATTAATGAACTTATTAGGGGTAACTTGTGAAATTGCACTAATCTTCCTATATAAAGTCGGACGGCTTAGATTCATCATGTCAGCAATTTTCTCTACATTAAGATCCACGTCGTCTATGTGTTCGTTAATGATATTGTCAAGTTGAATCAGGAACTCTTCATCAGTCTTAGAGTATGCCATTGTCTTCACATTAGCCATTGGGGTATTGAGATAATACATCCGAATGTTATTGCGATTGTCAAGCAGGTTTTTAATTTGAGTCTTTAATAAGTCAATTGAGAACGGTTTGTCAATATATGCATCAGCTCCTAATGAAAGACCGTCTATTCGTGCTTCAAAAGTGCTTTTTGCAGTCAGCACAACGACTGGAATATGGCTGAATTCAATATGGGTTTTCACTTCCTTTAGTAATTCAAAACCATCCATCACAGGCATCATTACATCAGTAATGATTAGGTTAATGATCTGTTGCCTCAAGCATTGTAAGGCTTCTTTCCCTTGAGATGCAAGCACAATATTATAGTTTTCTTTCAGCATGTCAGCCACAAAGATTCGCATTTCCTCATTGTCTTCAACAATAAGGATAGTTTCCCTGGATTGTAATATGGGGTATGTGATTTCTGACTCTTGAATAGCAGGGAGCTCTTCTTCCTTAATTTTGAAACTTATTGCTTCGGGATGATTTGTTGGGAGCAATAAGCGGAATAGTGTCATACCATTGTCAGTATCTTCCAAAGTTAATGTCCCACCATGCATCTTAGCTAATGAAGCAGCCAATGGCAGCCCCAGACCTGTGCCTTGGCGACTTTCGGCATTCTCCGCTCGATAGAAAGGTTTGAATATCAACTCTCTTACTCCACTTTTGATAGGTTCTCCATCATTCATAATATCAATTGCAAAATGATTGTCGCTTGGGATAATGAACTTGATAACAACTTTCTTGTCAGCATACTTGATAGCATTGTTAAGCAGATTACTAATGATTTTTGTAAATGCTTCTTTATCTATATATGCATAAAACTCTTTGACAGGAGGAGTAAAGAGCATTGTTATTGATCGAGCCTCACTAGTAGTATAAAATCTTGCAAACATTTCGTCAATTATGGCTATAATATCATGATTCACGAAGTTAAGTTTATAGCCATCGGTTTCGGTCTTTCTGAAGTCAAGCAATTGATCTATCAAGTTATTAAGCCTGTTTGTGTTTTTTTGAATTACAGTTAGATATTTTTCTGCCTTCTTGGGTAGCTCAATATCATTTATCACTTTTTCCAATGGCAACTTGATGAGTGTTAAAGGCGTACGTATCTCATGAGCTACATTGATAAAGAAATCTATCTTTGATCGATATATTTCTTTCTCTTTTTCATTTTCAAAGCCATCTATCAGCATCTTCATTTTTTTACGATTTTGCCGTTTCAAGTTTAAGATAAACAATGAAATGACAAGAAGTCCGATAATAAAGTATGCTATATATGCTAAAGTAGTCTGATACCAAGGTGGGAGAATAACAATTTCCAGCATAGTAGGCTGATTGTTCCAATCATCGGAAAGATTTAAAGCCTTTAACTGAAAAATATATTTACCAGGAGGTAGCCCACTAAAATAGGCCTTGTTATTATTAGTTGTTATCCACTGCTCTGAACTGCCTTGCATATTGTATGAATAGGTTAATCGCCCCATTTTTCTATATTCAGGAGACACGAATTCAATATAAAAAGTAGAATTCTTATTCTTTAATGTAATTTGTTCTTGATTAAGCACGTTAATAACCGTTTCTTCATCATTGCCTTCATTCATGATGTGCAATTCTGTTATGTATTGCTTGGACTGGCCTGTAATCATACTTATGTTTTCTGGGTAAAAGCCAATCATTCCCCTCAATGTGCCAAAGTACATTTTCCCATCAGACATAGTAAGTGAAGAGTTATAATTGAACTGGTTAGTAGGCAAGCCGTGTTCTTGCCTGAATGTTTCATAGGTATTAGTTTTCGTATTATACTTGATGAGTCCGTCTGCAGTACTGATCCATAGTCTATTCTGACTATCCTCTTCTACACGATATGTAATTATATCTCTTATCTCTCTGTTTAGTTTGTTCGGTTTTACTTCATCTGTCTTAATATTGAACATATAAAGTCCTATAGACGTTGCAAGCCATAAATTCTGATTATGATCTTCAATAATATGGTTAATTGATGCTTTTGAATCAATAATCAGGCTATCAACAATAAAAGATTGAAAAGCTTCTTCACCTCTTCTTTTTCTGTTTAAATTTCCTGTTGTTGATCCGACCCACAAAGTTCCTTCATGGTCTTCGCAGATTGTTTGCACCCTCTCTGTGAAAGTTAGGTTTTGTATGTCAAAAGCATCTTTTTGCGGATTATATTTGTACAAACCTGACGCTGTTGCCACCAGCAATTCATCGTCAGTTGTCTTATACATATATACAATAATGTTATTGTTTCTCTGTCCTCCTGTCAGGTAATAATGTTTGACAATACGTCCTGTGGGAATATCTAACAAATCAATGCCATTCACATGCGTACCTACCCACAGCATCCTGCCAATGGGTACCAAACCATGTATACAGTCTTGTGACAGCCCATTTGAGTCATCAAAATATTTATATTCTCCTGTCGCAAGGTTATACTGGTTTACGCCTGAATCTTCTGTGCCAATCCAAATGTGACCATAATCATCTTGGCAAATATCATGGATGATTTCTCCATGAATTGTATTGCTTTGTGAGATTTCATAATATCGATTGAAGGCAGAATAAGCTGGGGCATAGTTAATACCGCCGTCATCAGTACTTACCCATAATCCATCTTCATCGTCAATAAAAATGGCACGAATAGCATTACTAGACAATGAGTTTTTATCGTTACGATTCTTTTTAATTACCTCTTCTAAATGGTTAGTCTCCAAATCATATATGTATATGCCATTACCCGTAGCACAATAAATTCTATTCTCACTGCGATAAAATGAGCGCGCATAAGTTGGCGTACTCTCTCTCTTTTGAAGTATATCTTGAACAATGCCAGCATCCAAATCAATACGTTTGATACCGTTCATTGTTGTACCTACTATAATGGTAGATTCATTGTCAGAGACCCATATGGCAGTAATATCCATAATATTTAAGTCGTTCCATGCAGGCATTTCTATTGGAACAAAGGTATTATTTTCTTCGTCAAAACATGCAATATTTCTCCTACTGCAAGCCCAAACCTTACCTTTTGAAGTTATATAGATTCGGGTTATATCCTCTCCATTAAGCTGATAAGTTATTGATAAACCTGTTTCTGTATTATATTTTACTAAAGAATAACCATTGATAGTAGTCCAAATGTTCTTTTTATTATCAAATAGCGCATTATTAACCCGAACTCCTCTCGTAAAATCCAGACAAACGAACATGTCGTTTTCATAGTCATAGCGTTCCAGACCTTGATGAGTACTGATATATAGTTCATTATCAGGGCTTAAAGTAAGAGCGTTGACTTGGCTATTGATTAGATTTCCTTCTTCATTAGAGCTATAGTATGAAATAAAAGAATTGCCATCATAACGATTTAAACCATTACGAGTGCCAATCCATATCATCCCATACTTATCCTGGATAATTGAGGATACATAATTATTGCTCAAACCACTTTTCATATCAAAAGTGGTAAAGTAGTGGGGTATTGCACTGATGTGTATAGATATCAGAGTGACTGCTAATATTAATATAATGTTTTTTCTCATATCGGAAATCATCTTTTTCTATTGCAAAGATAAAATATACATACGATTAAAGTTTGTATAATTGTCTCTCGATTGTTTCATTTTGTCTCATCAAATAATTTATTATGCAAATTAAAGGTTTTTTGGATTTTATTGAGTAAAAAAATAAAAAGAATGAGACAATAATGTTAGTATATTTAATATGCATTAATCTAATTTTGCAAGCAAACAAGAATTATTGGTAGTTGGTAACAAAAAAAAGGTGCTAATAATGCTCATATTTAAGAGTTAATAATTTTTGACAGAATATTTTTAACTATTTAAAATTTATTAATATGAAAAAAACTTTAGTATTAATTGGCTTAGCAGCATGGGCTTTCTCATCTGTTTTTGCACAACAACAAAATGTGCAACAAAATCAACAACAAAGAAGGAATGAGTGGAAACCTGAAAGTACAGAATGGTACACGCCGGTTCCTGCAAAAGTGACCCCTGGCTCAAATGGTTCAGCTCCATCTGATGCTATTATTCTATTTGATGGGAAAGACCTGTCTAAATGGCAGGCTCGCGATGGTTCTCCTGCTGGATGGACAGTCCAAAATGGGGAATTGATAGTAGCACCTGGAGCAGGGACTATACAGACTAAAGATTATTTTGGTAGTTGCCAGCTTCATATTGAATTCAAGACTCCAACTCCTGGGCCAGAAAACACGTTGCAGATGAAAGGCAACAGTGGTATTATGCTACAAAGCCGCTATGAAGTGCAGATTCTTGATTGCGACAACAACCCAACTTATGTAAATGGATATGTTGGAAGTGTTTACAAACAAAGTGCTCCTCTCGTAAACCCATTTACTGGAACTAATGAATGGCAGGTTTATGACATTTATTGGAAGGCTCCTGTATTTGGAACTGACGACAAGTTGGAATCTCCAGCAATGATTACGGTAGTCCTCAATGGTGTGGTTGTTCAAAACAACTATATTCTAAAAGGTAGTACCCCCTACACTGGTCTTCCTAAATATGTAGCTCATGGTAGAATGCCTCTGACCCTGCAAGACCACGGTGTTAAAGTAGCATTCCGCAATATCTGGATTCGCAATCTTTGATACTGTTTTCAATTCCATGAATTTTCTATTACCATTAAATTATATTACCATGAATCTTACAAGAAGAAATTTTTTAAAGAGTACATCCCTAATGGCAGCAGGCTTAGGCTTTTCATCGCTGGCTCAAGCATCTGTCACTAAGGGAACTGAGCAGAAAGAACAGATTAACGGTCGGGTAAATCTGGCAGTAATCGGTGTCGGTATGGGATGTGCAGACCTTCGAGGAGCACTGACCAATCCGTGGGTACACTGCGTAGGCTTATGCGATGTCAACAAGGAAAGACTTAACCAGCAGATAGAAGCTTTCAAAAAGGACTTTCCTGATCAGACAAAGGAGATGAAGGCCTATACAGATTTCCGCGAAGTGCTGAAGAGTAAAGAAGTGGATGGTGTCATTATTGCCACGCCAGACCATTGGCATCCTTATATCTTCCTTGAAGCGTTGAAAGCTGGCAAGGCTATTTATGTGGAGAAACCTGTGGGCAACTCTATCGCAGAGTGTAATGCCATGATGGATGCACAGAAAAAATATAAAGGTGTCGTTACTTGTGGTTTGTGGCAGACAAGCCAGCGTTATTTCGAGCAAGCTAAGGAAATCTTGAAAACTGGAGTCTTAGGTGATGTATATAAAGTACAGATTTGGCTTTGCCAAAGCACCATGCCTCGAGCAGGTGCTCCAGATTCAAATCCTCCTGCAACACTTGATTATGATATGTGGCTTGGCCCAGCTCCAGAACGCCCGTTCAATCAGAATCGTTTCCGTGGTTGGCGTGGTTTTTGGGACTATGGAGGTGGTCAGCAGACAGATTGGGGCGTACATTGGATTGATTCCGCTTTTGACGGCTTGAAAATTTTAGGCCTTTCTAACAGAGAATATCCAGAAGCTGTATTCTCAACTGCTTACAAAGATCCAAAATCATTTAATGAAACACCAAGTTGCCAAACAACAATTTTCCAGTACAAGAATTTCCACATTGAGTGGGCACAGCAGGTAGCATATCTTTACAACCGCAACCAAGGAGTAGCATGGATTGGTGATAAAGCTACTCTGGTTTGCAACCGTGAAGGATATGAACTGATACCAGAAAAGAACCGTAATGGAGAGTTGATGACTGACCGTGCTCAGTTGGTGGGCAAGTTTGAAGATGGAGGTATACCTGCTCATACCACAGATTGGTGCAAGTGCATTCTTAACAAGTCATCTGACACACACTGCCCTATTGAGAAGGGTGCATTCGCCACTATCTTAGCTCACATGGCCAACATCTCATTCCGTACAGGTACACGCGTTGTGTATGATCCTAATACTCGGAAATTTGTGGATAATCCTAAGGCTGATGCATATCTAAGCAAGACTTATAGAAGTCCATGGAAGTTTCCTGCAGTATAATATAAAAACTTGCATACGGTTAGTTCCCCTTTATATCCCTTTTCTATTGAGAAACAATAAAGTAATTATTCTTCTATTACATAACTATTAAATAAACAATTTTTAATGTCGAAGGAACTGACCGTATGCTTTTATGAAATCTTTTATTAATCTTAAATAAATATGTATCATGAAACAACTTGAAAAACATGTCTGGTTTAAGGTACTTCCCCTTTTTATGATTTGCACTTTACTATCATTCTCCATGATGGCTCAGACAATCAGTGTTAGGGGTATAGTAACGGAGGCATTGACTGGTGATCCTATCATTGGTGCTAATGTTCTTGTTAAAGGGACTACCAATGGTACTATTACTGGTCTTGATGGCGACTACCAACTCTCAAATGTTCCATCCAATGGTACACTGGTTTTTTCTTATCTTGGCTATGACTCTCAAGAAGTACAAATCAATGGGCGTACATCCATTGATGTTTCTCTGGAAGAGAGTGCCATTGGATTGCAGGAGGTTGTTGCAGTTGGTTATGGATCTCAAAGAAAAAAAGAAATTACTGGTTCTGTCGCAGGTCTAAAGGAAAACGACCTTATAAAGGGGGTTCAATCAGATCCTATGGGTATGTTGCAAGGCAAGGTAGCTGGTCTAAACATTTCTAAGCCCAATGCAGGTGACCCCAATGGAGATTATAAATTCCAACTTCGAGGAACCTCTTCTTTGACAGGAAACACTTCTCCTCTGATTGTTGTAGATGGTATCCCACAAGCTGATATTTCTGCTATTCCACAAGATGATATCGAGAGTATCGATGTGTTGAAAGATGGTTCAGCAGCAGCTATCTACGGTACACGTGGAACAAATGGTGTTATTTTGGTAACTACCAAAAGAGGTTTAGCAGGCAAGACTAGTGTTCAGTACAATGGCTACATTTCACTGTCTTCTATTTCTCGTAAGCCCGATGTAATGAACCGTGAAGAATTTTTAGCCAACGGCGGTAATGACCGAGGCTCAAATACAGACTGGCTTGACGAAATCACCCGTACTCCTATATCACATTCTCACAATGTGGCAATCACAGGTGGAACAAGTGCTTTTAACTATCGTGGTTCAGTATCTTACCGAGATTCAAAAGGTATTGCAAAGAAGTCAGGATTTGAAGAAGTTATAGGCCGCTTCTCTGCCAATCAAAACCTATTTGACAGTAAGATTCAGATTGCCTACGATGCAACCTATCGCCATGTCGATCGCGAGGGTGAGAACCAAAGCCTTGGCGACTACGCTGCATTCCGCCATGCGGCATACTATAACCCAACGGCACCCGTTTGGAATCTCAATGGAACTGTAAATGTTGACAGAGATACAGATGGCTACTATCAGCTCGATTTGCAAGGTTATACGCAGCCTGTTGCTTATCTTATGCAACGAGATCGCCAGACCACCAATTCAACTCTTCAAGGATCTGCACGCATCACTTGGAATATTATTAATGGTTTACGCGCACAAGTATTCGGCTCTTTAAAATACACTAATTACAACAGAGGCTCATATACTTCCAGAAATACCTATAATTCTTCCAACTTTGGTAGTGCTAGCAGAAGTTACGGATCTCGCAACAATAAGACACTTGAAACTACTATCGATTGGGTAAAGACCTTTGGGGAACATAATATTGTATTACTGGGTGGCTACGCATATGAAAAGAACTATCGTGAAGATGCCGGTTTCAATAATAGCAACTTTGACTCTGACGTATTTAAGTGGTATAACTTAGGTGCTGGTAGTAATTTGGTTAATGATCCTACTCAAGATATGATGAGTGGCTCTGTTTCACAAGATAACCTGGTATCATTCTTCGGTCGTGTCAATTATAACTACTCAAATCGCTACCTGTTATCGGCTTCTGTTCGTCGCGAAGGTTCAACTCGTCTGGGTAAAGACTATAAATGGGGTACTTTCCCTGCCATCAGCTTAGGCTGGTCAATTAAGAACGAAGCATTCATGCAAAGTTTAACTTGGCTTGACGATCTCAAACTTCGCTTTGGTTTTGGTGTGACAGGCAACATGCCTACGGGCAACTATTTATCCCTGCCGATGATGGGAGTGGTCGGGAAATTCTATGACAACACATCGGGTAGATGGCTGAATGCCTATGGACCTACACAAAATCAAAATAATAACCTGAAATGGGAGAAAAAAAGTGAATGGAACCTTGGCCTGGATGTTTCTACCTTCAAAGGCAGACTGAATTTAACATTGGACTTATATAAGAGAAAGGTAACCGATTTGCTGTATAATTATCGTGTACCAACACCTCCTTATCAATATTCTACAATGTTGGCAAACGTGGGTGACGCAACTTCAAAGGGTCTTGAAATCTCCATTTCAGCTACACCTGTAAAAAACAAAAACTTATCATGGACTAGTTCTGTTAACTTCTCGTTCAACACCAACCGTCTGGACAAGTTAAGCAATGAGACTTTCCATACCGATTGGCTGGAAAGCGGATATTTGACCGATGGTGACCTTGGTGGTCTGAATGGTATTGCGTTGCTGCGCATGGTTCCTGGTGGCAAAGTCGGAGACTTCTTCTTGCCTGTGTTTAAGGGATTCGACCCTGATGGTAAATGGATTTTCGAAGATATAAACGGCGATGGAGTTTACAAAGAAGCCGATGACAAGAAAGTGGTCGGAAACGCACAACCTGACTTCATTGCTGGTTGGACTAACGAACTGAAGTATCGCGACTTTGACCTCTCGTTTACATTCCGTGCTGTCGTGGGCAACGATGTATTCAATGTGGGTCGTTTGGCTCTGGAAAATCCTGGTCAAGGTGGTGATGAGAAGAATATGCTGAAGTCTGTACGCAACACTCCGCTGAATGACTCTGCACAGCCATCTACATACTATCTTGAAGACGGTTCGTTCGTGAAACTGGACAATGTGACGCTGGGTTATAACATGCCTACCAAAAACATTAGGGGCATCCAAAGCCTCCGTCTCTATCTGACAGGCCAGAATCTGTTGACTATTACTGGCTATAAGGGCGTTGATCCTGAAGTAGACATGGTGGGGTTGGACAATATGGGTATTGAGCGTTCTCGTTTCTATCCTACCAGCCGCTCATTCATCTTTGGCGTAAACGTTACATTTTAAATAGAATATTAACAACACAAGAGATATGAAAAAGTATTTATTTTCATTGATATGTCTCTCCATGTTAACATTTTCATGTACAGACATGGACGAGGATACCACTGGTCAGATGGTATCAAGCGATTTCTATTCTGATGCTTCTTTGATCTCAAAGGCTGTAGGTGCTGCTTATAGTGAGTTACAGTCTTACCAGAACCACTGGGGTGTATGGGGACTGAATACCGTGTCTTCTGATGAATGCGTTGTACCTACTCGTGTGCCTGGAAACGATTGGTATGACAACGGTAACTGGCAAGCTTTTCATCGCCAGAACTGGTCACCTCGCTTGGATGCACTGAATTCAAATGTATGGATTCCTCTTTTCTCAGGTATTACTACTTGTAACCGAGTAGTCAACGATCTGGATAGTTTCAAAGATGAGATGGAAATCGACACATATAACAAATTCCGTGCAGAAGTTATTACTCTACGAAGTTTTTACTATTTCCTAGTGCTCGACCTTTTTGGAAACGTACCATATGTGGATACATATACAGATGACGTAACTACCTATCCGCAAATCACTCGTTCTGAATTGTTCGACCATATTGTTAAGGCTTTAGAGGAAAATATAACATATCTGGATGCTAGTCCGAATTCTGAAAACTATGGCCGTTGCACACAGCCGATGGCTAATGTTCTGCTTGCTAAGCTCTATCTGAATGCCAAAGTTTACAAAGGAGAGTCTTCTTTCAATGCTTCAGATATGAATAAGGTCATTGAGTATACAGATAAGGTTATTAATTCTGGTGATTATGAGATAGTGTCAAATTTCTCTGAACCTTTCAAGGTTAAAAATGAAAATTGCCATGAAAATATCTTTGTCATTCCTTTCCAAAATGGTATTAGCAAAAATGGAGACTATCAGTTCCACTTCCACAAGTTCTCTGGTCACACTAATTTCCGCCAAATATATGGTTTGAATACTGGTGGATGGAATGGTGGTTGTGCAACCAAGTATTTCCTTGATTTGTATGATGACAGTGATATCCGCAAGCGTGCAACATTTAACTGGGGTATTCAGCATTATTACGGGACAGACCAGACAATTCCTAACAACGCCAACGACGGTTTGCCCCTCGAATTTACTCAGGAAGTAGGTAGCATAGAAGCAGCAACGAAATGGGCAGGTGCTCGCATTCAGAAATATGAATATGAAGTTGGTATGAGCGGTAATATGAACAATGACTTCGTGTTGTTCCGTCTTGCAGATGTTTACTACATGAAGGCAGAAGCCATTCTTCGCGGTGGTAACGGTTCACTTGCAAGCTTGCTTGCTGACCCACAATTCCAGTTGATACGTGAACGTGCCGAACAGCCAGTATACACTACTTCCACACTAACTCTGGACGAACTGATAATTGAGCGTGGACGTGAACTAGCTTGGGAAGGCTGGCGCCGAAATGATTTGGTCCGCTTTGACAAATTCTCTAAGGGCTCATGGGATTTCAAGGAGGCGTTTGCCGACAACCACCGTGACATCTTCCCTATTCCATACGAGCAGATTACAAAGAACCAATCTTGGACTCAGAATCCAGGCTATTAATAATTATCGTGATTAGATGATTATCTAAATGGATAGAAGTAAGAAACCAAAGCAGTTTCTTACTTCTATTCTCAATATCTATTTTCTAAATATTACTGAAGTATGAAAAGAAGAGATTTTATGAAAAATTTGGGGTTAGGCGCTACTACCCTAAGTATCGGTTCTTTGCCAGTTGTTCTTTCTGCTTGTGAAACAAATGATTCCAAAGGCAAAGAAGCTCAGGATGACGACCAAATCCTGTATATTGGAGACGATATAGCCATTGCTGACACCCAGTATGGAAAGGTTCAAGGTTATATTCTGAATAAAGTATATACATTTCTCGGAATCCCTTATGGCGCTGACACGGGCGGGAAGAACCGATTCATGCCTCCTCAAAAGCCAGAGCCTTGGACTGGTATACTGCCTGCTGTCTTCTATGGTAAAACCGCACCTCAGCGTATGGAAGAACGTTGGCCCAATGATTACACAACTTTTGCAGACCACTGGAATTACTGGGATGTTGGAGAAGATTGCTTACATCTGAACGTGTGGACTCCAGGGCTAGCAGACAGCAAAAAGCGCCCTGTTCTTGTATGGATGCATGGTGGTGGCTTCACTAATGGCAGTGGCATTGAGCAGGATGGCTACCATGGTGAGAATATCAGTCGTGAAGGTGACATTGTTTTTGTTTCAGTCAATCACAGGCTAGGCCCTATAGGTTTCTCTGATCTGTCTGCTGTAGGTGGGGAAAAATATAAGGACTCTGGCAATGTGGGCGTGCTAGATTTAATTGCTGCACTGGAGTGGGTACACAACAATATTAAGAACTTTGGCGGCGACCCAGATAATGTTACCATCATGGGACAGTCTGGTGGAGGTTCCAAAGTATGCACTGTAGCTTCCATGCCTGCAGCTGTTGGATTGGTCCACAAAGCTGTAGCTTTAAGTGGATCAACTATTGATGCATCCCCTCAAGATATTACTCGCAAAGTAGGAGAATATATCTTGAAAGAAGCAGGTCTCACGCGTAACCAAGTTGACAAGCTACAAGATATCCCTTGGAGAGAATATCTTGACATTGCTGACCGTGCCTGCCAGAAATGCTGGAAAGACAATGGCATAAATATTCGTCGTACCTTTGGCCCTGTTGCAGACGACCGCAACGTGCCATCGGGCATTTTCTTCACAGGTGAAAGCAAGTTGGCCTCTCCTTCAGTGCCCATGATTCTATCAACAACTTTCCATGAGCAGAACCCCAATCGTGGCGATGCCTCACTTGAAAGTATCACCTTGGAGGGAGTGGTTGAAAAAATAAAAAGTCAGTACGGAGACAAGTCGGAGAAGATTGTACAGGCATTTGCACATAACTTCCCTGACAAGAAACCTATCGAACTATGGGCGATGATACGTTCTACCAGAGAGCGTGTAATTGCTGCTGCAAATGCTAAGATACAACAAGGCCAGCCTGTTTATGTGTCATGGTTTGGGTGGTGTCCTCCCTTATTTAATAACAGAATGCGTTCTTTCCATTGCTCTGATATATGCTTCTGGTTCAAGAATACGGACCGGATGTTCACTCATACAGGCGGAGGAAAGATACCTCGCCAACTTTCAGATAAGATGTCGGGAGCTTTACTTAAGTTCATGCGAACAGGAGATCCGAATGGAGGTGAGCTTCCTCATTGGCCTCAATATACGATTGAAAATGGTGAGACTATGATTCTGAACAATATCTGCGAGGTACAGAATAATCCTGACAAGGAGGCCCGTGAAGCATTGGGCAGCTAAACACGCTTGCTATTTACATTGTTTGATAAAATAATAGGTCTCAATAGTTAAACAGGACTTGTACAACAGACACCTGCTTTTCTATTGAACAAACCATTAAACGGAACAAGAAAATGAACAATGAAATTTCCCGTAGAGAAATGCTTAAAGCGGTTGGCATGGTTGTCGCAGGAAGCATGATTGGGCTAAATTACTCATGTTTTTCCCCCCAAAAAAGTAATGAGGTTCAACTTGGTAATAACTCCTTATCGAAACCTTTTCGGATCTGCCTTAATACTTCAACCATTAGAGGCTATTCTCTACCTGTCGATGAACAGATCAAATTGTGTGCAGAAGCAGGGTTTGATGGTATAGAACTATGGGTAAGTGACGTGGATGCGTATATAGAGAAAGGAGGGGACTATGCTACATTGCGAAAACTCATAGATGATTCTAACTTGAGACTTGAGAATATGATTGCTTTCTCAACCTGGGCTGCAGATGACCCTATAAAAAGAGAAGAAGGCATTAAGACCATGCGTCACAACATGGAGGTCAGTGCATCCTTAGGAAGTCAATTTGTAGCAGCACCGGTACAAGGGGTTGACAAGTTTATTCCCGAAATGATACCTGAATATAGTAACCGTTTCCTTCGGATTTTAGAGATGGGTGAAGAGTATGGGGTTACCCCTCTGCTTGAGCCATGGGGGGCAGGAGTCATCAATACCCTTGACAAGGCTACAGCAATGGCTATGGGTACAGGGCATCCTAAAGCTTCTTTACTACTTGATTTCTATCATATCTATAGAGGTGGTAGTAGCTTTGAAAGCCTGAACTTACTTAATGTAGCCATGCTGCCGGTTTTCCACATCAATGATTATCCTTCAAACATCCATGTTACAGAGTTACGTGATTCTGACCGTATTTTTCCTGGAGATGGTGTCTGTCCGTTCAAATCCGTTATCCCTAAATTGCGAGAACAAGGTTTTAAGGGAGCATTCTCCATTGAAATCTTCAATCGGGAATACTGGGAACAAATGGATGAAAGAGAAATACTAAAGACAAGTTATCAAAAGGTAAAAGCTGTGATAGACCACAGTATTACTGTATAAAAAAACTATTAATCAAAAAAACAGATTGGTATGAATATGACTACTCGTATATTATCCATTGCGATAATTTTGATTTTAAGTGGCTGTAGCAAGCAGCAAGATAACAAGGAATCTGCTCTAACGTCAATTCAGCAGACCACTGTAATAAAATCTGCCTCATCACCAACTGGTTATGAGGTGAAATTCTGCTATCAGAATCCTGATGCAAAGCGCATACGTATTAAAGGTGAATGGCTTTTCTCTTCTTTGGCCGATGGTACTATGCGCACCAGCACCAATGCCACTCCATATGAATGGCAAAATGGTTACACCCTATGGGGTACCAAAGATTGGCCTGTTTATGAAATGAGCAAGGACCAAACCACAGGAATCTGGTCCATTACATTTCCATTACCCAGCGGGACCTATAAATATAAGTACTACATTGATGGCGACCAGACAGATGTAAACGATCTAACTGGAGCCATCGAAGCTTCAGATCCCGTCAATCCGCCCTATCACCGCGATGCCCCACTAAGTGATTTGAAAGGAGAGGATACTTATAGCAAAGTATATGTACCTTACGATTCTTTCAAGCAGAATCTGAGCCGCGACTCAAGTATCGAAGCTCCTGCCAAGCCAGAAGATCGTGGTACTGTGTCATTCGTAGAAGTTCCTTCAAATGTTCTCGACATACCCGTACACATGGCTGTATACTTGCCAAAAGGCTATGACCCCAATCGGGCTGAAGCTTATCCCCTATTATTCCTTCTTCATGGTGGTGGTGGCACAGAATCCAGTTGGCTCAATAATGGTGCAGCAAATATTCTTGACAATGTAATAGCGGAAGGAAAGATGGAACCTACTGTTGTTATCATGCCCAACGGAAGTAATTTCTCGTGGAAACGCGATAATATCGTAAATTCTATTGAAAACGAGATCCTTCCTTATGCAACAAATCATTATAACGTCTCTAAGGATGTCAATCGTCGAGCCATGGCAGGTCTCTCAATGGGAGGAGCTACTGTAATGTATACCCTCATTAACCGGCCAGAATTGTTCAACTACTATACAGCTATGAGCGCACCTTGGACCAAAGACATCACTCTTGATTTTTCCAATCCCATTTTGAAGCAAAAGAAAATCTTTGTTACTGCAGGTTTATATGACTTTGTCAAAGTTGAGGCTGTTCTTAATCCAGAATCACGACAAGCCAAAGGTGGCGAAGGGAGTTTTTATTCTTTTATATTCGGCATGAATGACGCAGGTGTTCCATTTAAGACTCAAGCAGAAGAACCTTTCGGGCACCAATGGGTATTCTGGCGTGAAGTTTTGGCACATATTTCTGAGAACTTCCTTTGGAAATAGAGGACATATATTTATTAATACTATAAGCACCAAGAAGTTGCTCTTCTTGTATTTTTCTAATAAAAATGATGAATTCTTTGAGGGTGTGATATCACACCCTCTATTTTTTCTACAAAGATTATTCCCTATCTAAACACAGGGACTGTCTGAGGTAATCTGTTATTCATAGTAAATAGGTTTAATGAAATTTTAATGACGGAATTTGTATTACACTATGTAATACTCAGGATGTGGAGTGTAATACATTTGAAATACACATTCTATAAAAAAGCCCCTTTACCGTTACAGGTAAAGAGGCTAAGTTTTTCCATAACAGCTTGTCTTTCAGTTATACTAAAGTTTCTATAACTTAGACTTAGTAGCCCGTTCAACTCTTTTGAGGTGCCTGGCGGATTCGAACCGCCGTGCATGGTTTTGCAGACCAGTGACTCAACCACTCATCCAAGGCACCAAGTTTTACTGAATGCGGATGCAAATGTACAACATTTTTTTGAATTGCCAACTATTCGCAACAAGATTTCTTACTTTTTTTATCGCCAAGGCAACAATTATGCATTTTCTGCTCATATTGTCGCTTGATGTCACAAGGCTGCGAACAGTGTGCACAGGGGTTTTGCCCATCTTGCTTTCCTTTCAAGAACATATTCCAGACACCCATTCCCACACGAGCCACACAGAGAACCACAATGAGTGCCACTAACCAGTCTTGCCACGAACCTATCATAACATCATAGCTATCTGATAAACTACAGCCGACACTAGCCAAGCCACGCAAGTTGTATAGATGGCAGCAAATGACGCCCACTTCCAACTACCTGTTTCATTCTTGATGGCCACAATGGTGGCTATGCAGGGGAAATAAAGCAATACAAAAAGCAAATAGCAATAGCCTGCCAAGGGCGTGATACCGTCGTCGATCATCTGCTGGCGCAATCGGGTGTATTTTTCACCATCGCTGCTGAAAGATTCATCATCAGCAAACGAATCGTCATCAGAATAGATAACGCCCAAGGTAGAGGCTACAATTTCCTTGGCACCTACACCTGCAATGAGAGAAACATCAAGTTTCCAATTGAAGCCCTGTGGCTTAAACACAGGTTCGATAGCCTTACCTAAACGACCAATATACGACTGCTCTTGTTGTTGCTGAGTGGTAATGTTCTCATCATGTGGGAAATATTGCAACGTCCATACAATAACAGAAGCTACGAGAATAATACCACCCATCTTCTTGAGATATTCCTTGCCTTTTTCCCAAGTGTGACGAGCTATCGCCTTAGCAGTAGGCATTCGGTAAGGAGGCAATTCCATTACAAAAGGTGTATCTTCACCTCTGATAATCAGTCGTGAGAAAACATTGCTCATCACAACTGCCACAAGGATACCAACAGCATAAAGTGATATCATTGCTAAGGAGCGATATTGCAAGGAAAAGAAGGTACCTGCAATCATAATATAGATAGGTAGGCGTGCCGAACATGACATAAAAGGCAAGATCATCATGGTAATAATGCGAGAACGACGACTCTCGATAGTACGAGTGGCCATTACAGCAGGAACATTGCAGCCAAAACCCATGATAAGGGGGATGAAGGACTTGCCATGCAGGCCCATCTTATGCATCAGTTTGTCCATGATAAAAGCTGCTCGCGCCATATATCCTGAATCCTCCATCAAAGAGATAAAGAAATAGAGTATCAATATCTGAGGCAGAAATACAATGACAGAACCCACACCTCCTATCACACCATCAACCAACAACGAGCGCAAAGAACCTTCAGGTAAAGCATTGCCTATCACATCACCTAGCCAAGCTACACCAGCATCTATCCAGTCCATTGGATATTGGCCCAGTTCAAAAGTTACCTCGAACATCAGGAACAACATCAGAAAGAAGATGGGAAAACCCAGCCATTTGTTAGACAAGATACTGTCTATCAGGTGAGTTGTTTTATAGGTGTCAACCACCTTGCCTTCAACGAAGCCAGCCTCTGATAAGGCACCATGAATGAAGCCATACTTGGCATCCATGATGGCCGTCTCGGCATCCTGTTGGGTGTCTTGCTCAATCTGGATAGCCGCTTGCTGCCGAGCCTCCATAATGGCATCGGCATTGGGTTGGTCAGCAATGATTCCCTCTACCGACTTATCGTTCTCCAGTAACTTAATAGCCAAGTAACGAGTGGAATACAGCTGGCGTAAGTGGTCGTTTTCTTTCAAAGGCATCTGAACGGTGTTGATACCACGCTCCACATACTGACCATGATTGACATGGATATGGCGATAGTAGTTCTTCAACGGCCGATTGCCATCTGCAAAGTCCTCGATATGATGACGAGGAGTATGACCGGCATATGTATCGTGCCATTCCTTAATTTCCTTTGCCACCTCAGGGTCGATGTTGCCTTTGTCATCGATAAAGTCGGCACCTTCATACATATTAATAATAATATGGAAAAGTAGATCGACATTCATGCCCGTTTTGAACGAGGTAGGAATCATAGGCACGCCAAATAACGAACTCAGAATCTCAATATCCACCTTGTCACCTCGTCGCTCAAACTCGTCATACATATTCAAGGCGCACACCATACGAAGGTTCATATCCACCAATTGGGTAGTGAGGTAAAGGTTGCGCTCCAGGTTACTAGCATCAATGATATTGATTACAATATCAGGACGCTTGTCAAACAGATGTTGGCGAACATACAGTTCTTCAGGACTATAGCATGACAACGAGTAGGTGCCAGGCAAGTCGGTGAGGTTGAACTCATAGCCTTCGAACGAAGCACGTGCCTCAGTAGCATCTACCGTCACACCAGCATAGTTACCTACCCTTCCATGCGCCCCACTGGCATAATTAAAAAGTGATGTCTTGCCACAATTCGGATTTCCAATCAGTGCCACATTGATGATGCGACGTTTCTGTTTTGCCAGTTTCAGTTTGTAGTCTGTAAAAAGGTTGCCTGAAGAGGGGGGCTCATCACCCAGCGTGTTATTTTGACATTCTTTCTCAATTTCTGCTTCTGAAATAATTTCTATCAGTTCCGCCTCATCGTGACGAAGCGATACCTCATAGCCCATTATCTTATATTTCACAGGGTCTTGAAGGGGGGCATTCAGCAACACCTCTACTTCCTTGCCCTTAATAAAGCCCATTTCAATCACACGTTTACGGAAACCACCGTGACCTAATACCTTCACGATGACTCCTTTTTCACCAGTCTTCAGTTCAGATAATTTCATGCCTTTTTATTTTCTTAGTGCAAAGATATAATTTTGTACAACAAAGCACAAACTATTTAGAATGCTTTTAAAGAAAACATTTTAATATACCTACTAATAGGTATAGGTGCATAAAAAACGCTAAAGAAGAGGGAAAGAAATAGAAGAATTTATATCTTTGTATCCACTATTATGTTGAAACGTAAAGTCAGACAGTTTATCGAGCGCGAGGATTTGTTGCAAAAAGGTGACAAGGTGTTGGTTGCACTGAGTGGAGGAGCCGACTCGGTGGCATTGTTGTGTGTGTTGTTACAATTGGGCTTTACATGCGAGGCAGCGCATTGCAATTTCCACTTGCGTGGTGAGGAGTCCAATCGTGATGAGAAGTTTGTCACGAACTTATGCCAGCAAATGAATATTCCGCTGCACGTGAAATGCTTCCAAACAAAGACATACGCCAAAAAACATGGTATATCTATCGAGATGGCTGCACGTAATCTTAGGTACAATTGGTTTGATAAGATGTGCAAGAAAACAGGTTGTCAAGTAGTTGCCGTTGCCCATCACCAAGACGACAGCGTAGAAACTTTCTTACTTAACCTAATCAGAGGCACTGGTATCAGGGGGTTACTGGGCATCCACCAAAAAAACAAAAATGTTATCCGTCCTTTATTATGTGTGAATCGTAAAGAGATCTTCGATTATCTGCAACACCTAAAGCAACCTTATGTTATCGATAGTACTAACCAACAAACAGACTATACCCGCAATAAGATTCGCCTCGAAGTGTTGCCATTGTTGGAAAGTATCAATCCTTCTGTAAAGGAGAGTTTGCTACGGTCTATGAGTCACCTAAACGAGGCACTCCTTATATATAATAAAGCTATAAAGGATGGGATGGCAAATGTGCTGGATGGGAAAAGCATCAACATTGAGAAACTGCAAAAAGAATCTTCACCACAAAGTTTGCTTTTTGAGATTTTATCACCTCTCGGTTTTAACGCTTCACAAATCAACGATATGATGGAAGCCTTGCAAGGACAGTCGGGCAAAGTGTTTGAAAGTAAAGAATGGCGTGTTGTGAAAGACCGTAATCACCTATTAATGGAGCCTATCAAAGCCTTGCCTACCCCTCCAAATCTAGAAACCAAGCAACAGCCATATACCCCTGAATTTGTAATTCCCAAGGACAAAGATACCGCATGCTTTGATGCCGACAAGCTAAAAGGTGACATCAATCTGCGCTTATGCCAACGAGGAGACAAGTTCGTCCCCTTTGGCATGAAGGGCCAAAAACTCATTAGCGACTTCCTCACTAATCTAAAAAAGAGTGTTATTGAAAAAAATAATCAGTACGTTCTTTGCTGTGGCGACAATGTAATTTGGGTTATCGGCGAACGCATAGATAATCGCTTTAGAGTGGATAATAATACAAAAAGAGTGGTTATCTTCAGAAAAAAGGCATAGGCTATAGCATTTTTTAAAAAAATAATAGCTATCTTTGCACCGTTGAACAAAAAGATACCCTTTCTTCAACATTTTTCCCTTAAAACACATTATTAAATTTCCATGTATAATATTGTTCAATTAAACGAAAAGTCATTAAGTGACTTGCAAGCCATAGCTAATGAGCTGGGCATTACCAAAACAGATTCCTTAAGCAAGGAGGATTTAGTCTACAGGATACTTGACGAGCAAGCTATTTCTAATGCAAATAGGATTGCTGCCAAAGACAAGCAGAAAGAAGAAAAGACCAAACGTAAACGTGTGACCGTTACCAATGGCAAGTTGAATAAAGTATTCTCTGCCAACAAGGAAGGCACCATCTCTCGAGAAGAGCAACCTATCTCTGTTGTACAGGAAAGGAAGGCGAACGAAAAGCCAGTAGAAGAGCCTGTTGAGGCAATGGCAGAGAAACCTGTAGAGCAACTAGCTGAGCAACCAGCTGCAAAAGTACAGAAGAAAGTTGAGAAACCTGCTAAGAAGCAGGTTGTAACTGAAGCTAAACCTACTCCAAAAGAGAAGTCGGCAGATGTTGTTGCCCCTACATCTGAAACCGAAGCACCTGCTGAAGCAGCTGATACTACACAAGGAACCAAACGCAGAGGGCGTCCTCGCAAAGCACTAGACGTTGAAAAGGTGTTGGAACGCTTACAACAAAAGAATGCTGCAAAACTAGAAGCCGAGAAAACAACTGAACATATAACAAAAGCACAACCAAAGGCTCAGGAGGCAGTTCAGGATAATCCTGCTTCTGCAGGCACATTCATTCCTATCGAAGACCTGCCAAGCGATAATCAGGAAGTTCCTACTGAACTAATTGGCAAATTCAATATACCAAAAACTGAAAATAATCCTTCAAAATCTCAGAATAACAGGTCTCACCAGCCTGCTCAGCAAGTTGTTCAACAGAGCAACGAGAATACTGAAAAGAAGCTGGTATTATACGATTTTGAAGATATCTTGCAAGGATGGGGCGTACTGGAAATCATGCAGGATGGTTATGGTTTTCTGCGTTCATCTGACTACAACTACCTTTCTTCTCCTGATGATATTTATGTTTCTCAGTCACAAATTAAGTTGTTTGGTCTGAAGACGGGCGATGTAGTGGAAGGTGTGATTCGTCCGCCGAAGGAAGGTGAGAAATATTTCCCATTAGTGAAAGTGAATAAAATCAATGGTCTGAATCCTGAGAATGTACGTGACCGTGTACCTTTTGAGCACCTCACTCCACTCTTCCCCGAAGAGAAATTTACGTTGTGCAAAGGCGATGGACACGACACCATCGATGCCCGCATCGTGGATCTCTACACACCTATCGGTAAAGGACAGCGTGCCTTGATTGTGGCTCAGCCAAAGACCGGTAAAACTATCCTGATGAAGGATATTGCCAACGCCATTGCTGCCAATCACCCCGAGGCTTACCTGATAATGCTACTTATCGACGAACGCCCCGAGGAAGTTACAGATATGGCTCGCACCGTTAAGGCTGAAGTTATTGCCAGTACATTTGATGAGCCGGCAGAACGTCACGTAAAAATAGCAGGAATCGTATTGGAGAAAGCCAAGAGAATGGTGGAATGCGGACACGATGTTGTTATCTTCCTTGACTCCATTACCCGTCTGGCCAGAGCCTACAACACCGTATCGCCTGCCAGTGGTAAGGTGCTGAGCGGCGGTGTAGATGCCAATGCCCTGCACAAGCCCAAACGCTTCTTCGGAGCCGCCCGTAACATCGAACACGGCGGAAGCCTTACCATCATTGCAACAGCCCTTACTGATACTGGCAGTAAGATGGACGAGGTTATCTTTGAGGA
>JAEEOD010000101.1 GCA_016284115.1 Bacteroidaceae bacterium | reverse complement strand
CCGCACGCTGTTCTCCTTCGTGCAGAAAGAAAATGTTTAAAATCCGTTATGAAATCAAGTCTCAGAAAGTTCTTTATTTCTCTCCTTCTGGCATCGGTTACCATGGGAGTTTCAGCTCAGTCGAGAGCAGATGATAGCGGTATCAGCGCTGGCTTTTTCGACTCCAGCGTTGAAAAGGATATATATTTCTCAAACTTTAAACTACCGCCATTGTCAGTACTCTTTGAAAACGCCAAATCCACACCTGCTATTCTTACTTTAGCAAAAGCGCAGGAAATAGCTCAGGCAGAGGTAGCTAAGCAACGAAAGCACATCTTTTCCTATGTGCATGGCCACGCCAGCTACAGTTATGGTAAGACCGATATGTGGAGCAACGGATCGGATGTCTACACTCCGCTATTTCAACAATTCCAGGGAAACGAGCAGAGCTATTGGAACGTGGGTGTGAACCTCAGTATTCCTGTGGAAGACATCCTTGACTTAGGGGCTGCAGTCAGACGTAAGCAGATGCAAGTAGAACAGGCACGCCTGCAAAAAGATATTGCCTATGATAATCTGAAGCTACAGATTGCCACACTCTATGTAAAAATCACCAACAACCTTACCGCGTTGAAAACAGCAGGCGAAAATGCCGCTATCTATCAAGGTGCCACAGAACTGAACGAGAGGCAGTTTCATGACGGAAACTTCGACATAGAGGACTATGCTTGGACAGGTCAACGAGGACAATCCGCCGTACAAACCTATCAAGGTTTGCTCACATCTATCACGACGGACATTATTACTTTGGAGATTTTGACACATACGCCCATCATCACTAATACAACTACTGAGATTACACTTGATGAAGATGTGGTGAAGACTGAACGTCAGATAGCCCGCGAAAACAAAGAAGTGGAACGCCGCATACGTCGTGCCACTCAAGAACAAATCAAGAGAGAGCAGGAAGCAGCCCGTCGGGCAGAAAAAGAAGCCAAGTTAGCAGAAAAAGCAGCTAAGAACAAGTAAATCAGGACCATTAAAGTATAAAGTATAATATTATGGACATATTCAGATATATCGTCAGGTTTTTGTACAAGATACGCTGGTATCTGGTCATCCTTCCCCTTATTGCTGTTATTGTTGCATGGTTCCTCACACGCAACATGGAACGCACCTACGATGCCAACACTACTATTTATACTGGTATGATAACAGCTTACAACATTGAGGGCGGTTTAGGTGCCGGCGGTGGTAATTCTCAAGCTAACATCACCAATCTAATGCTGATTATCCAGACGGACAATACCATTCATGAGGTAGCCTTGCGTCTGTTTGCCCGCTGTATGCTCTATGGCAACCAGAACAAGGACAACAACTATATGCAGGCTCAGCATTTCCGTGAGTTATATGCTTCAGTTCCCGCCGATGTAAGGGCATTGATTCAAAACAACGAAGATGACTCTTATGCGCGCCTTGCTGCCTTTGAGAAACCTTCGCAGGACAATTACCTATACAACTTGCTGAACAATCATCCTTATTTTAGTATCAAGAGCATTGTCAGCCGTCTCAAAGTACTGCGTTTAGAAGGTAGCGACATTATCGACATTTCTTATTCTGCAAATGATCCTGGTATCTGCTATAATACGCTCGACATCCTTAACCGCGTCTTTGCCCATCAGTACCAGCAACTGCGCTATGGCGAGACACTCAACGTTATCAAGTTCTTTGAACGTGAAGTGGCCAAATTGAGCAAGGTACTTAATACAGCAGAGAACGACCTCATTAACTATAACGTACGCCACCGTATCATCAACTATGGTGAGCAGACAAAACAACTCACCATCTTGGAAATGAACCAGCAGGCAACAGAGAATGAGTTGAGAAAAAATCAGGCTACTACTGAGGCACTCATCAACTATTTCAAGCGTCAGCTAGGTGACCGCCAGAAGGTGATTGAGTCCAACCAGCATTTTACAGAACTGGTGCGTGACATATCTCGTCTGCAGTCACGTATCGCAAACCTGAAACTGATGAGCAGTGAGAACGGTGGCAACAATGCAGAGGCGCAGTTGGAGTTAGCTAAAGCTGAAAGAGAATTAGCCGCAGCCACGGCCGAGGTGAAGCAATACACCTCTACCATTGAGGCTGAGACCTACAGCACAGATACAGGCATAAAGGCAAGAGATCTTATTGAGCGTTGGCTAGAACAGGTTATCCTGTTAGAAAAGACGAAAGCAGAAATTGGCGTTTGGGAGTATATGCGTGGGAGAATCGATGACCAATACAAGTTCTACTCTCCACTTGGAGCTACCATCGATCGTAAAGCTCGCCATATCGGTTTCATCGAGGCCAATTATATGGAAATGCTCCGTGCGTTAAATGCAGCTCGTCTGCGCCAGCGCAACCTGCAAATGTCTACCGCTACCCTCAAGCAGCTGAACCCGCCGGTGTTCCCCCTGAACGCCCAGCCCACTAATCGCATGATGATCCTTCTGGGAGCCTTCATGCTGACGTTCTTCTTAACTGCTCTCTACTTTTTCATTATTGAGTTGCTTGACCGTACGCTGCGTGACCGCATGCGCTCAGAACGCATCACGAAGATTCCTGTCATGGGATGTTATCCACGCGAAAGCACCATGCGCTATCGCCGCTTCAACAAGACTATCAGCGACATGGCGTTGCGTCAGCTCAGCAAGGCGTTGCTACCTCATTTCCAGCAGGGGCAGCAAAATGTGCTCAATCTCCTCTCCACCGATTCCGGCAATGGTAAGAGTCATTTGGCTGAGGAATTGGAGAACTACTGGTTGAGTATTGGCCTTCAAGTACGTCGTCTTACTTATGATGAAGACTTTCTGGCCGATGACAGCCGCTATGTCATGGCCAAGGATATCAAGGACATCTGTCCCGATATACTTCCCGATGAGATAGCTATCATTGAATATCCCAACCTCGATGACAATTCCATTTCGTCTGCCCTGCTCAATTTGGGCACGGTCAACCTGATGGTGACACGCGCTAACCGCACATGGAAAGATGTTGACCAGAAGGCGCTTAAGGAGTTGGAGTCACGCTTAGAGAAGAAGGATACGCTGTTTATGTACCTTACAGAGGCACAGCGCTATGCCGTTGAGGAGTTTGTGGGCCAGCTGCCGCCTTACACTAAGTTCAACAACTTTGTTTATCGCATTTCGCAGATGGGTATCACAGCCGTAGAAAATAATAGGGCAAAATAACACATCACTTAGATGAGTAGCTCATCATTCAGGACGTCAACAGGAGAATTGGGAGGAGGAAGAATAGCCATCCTCCTCCTTCTCTTTGCATTGGCTCTCTATCAGTTCTATCATGCTGGTTTCGGGGCTTTTGCCATGGTATGCCTTCTTCCAGTGGTGGCGATAGTCATCATCCTGTCGTTCAAATTTAGGATGTTCCTTTTCTGGACACTGATATTTGTTAATTACCTAGTGTCCATGAAATCCTTTCCACGGCCAGAGGGTATTCCGACGTCATTATATAATGAATCTCTTGAGATTCTTTTGATTGCCTTGGTTATCATTGATGTAAAGGACACACAATTCAATCGTCTTTTCAACACCATGTCGTTTGCTTTGCTCATTTGGTGTTCGTTTCTCTTTTTGCAGATATTCAACGATTCATGTGGTCTAGGATTCGATTTCCCCCTTTGGCTAACAGGTGCACGCCAGTTGGGTTTCCAAATCTTTTATGCGCTAATAGTATTCTCACTTTACATAGATAATTGCCCTAAGCTCTATAAGTATTTGCTCATTTGGGGAGGCTTAGCTTTATTCTCTGTATTCTGGCTATGGAAGCAAAAAAACATGGGGTTAACCGCCAACGAAACAGCATTTATACATAGCAGCAGGACACATTTGGTCAATAACGGTACGCTTGTCCGTTATTTCTCCATTTATACAGATGCAGCAGCAGCAGGCGTGGGCATAGCTTCAACAGCTGTAGCATTCTTGGTTTTTGGTATTACCGCCAAAATAATGAAATATAAGTTATTTTTCCTTGCGGTAGGTCTTGCTTGCACATGGGGCTTTTTCCCCACTGGTACTCGAACTGCAATGGCCTGCTTTCTCTTTGGATTTGTAGTCTATACCCTATTGGCTAAATCGGTAAAGCTAACCATTTCCGTTGGTGCTGCAGGATTCATCTTTTTCTATATCATTGCCTTCACAAACATTGGCAGTGGCAACCAGATGATACGTCGAATGAGATCCACCTTCGACAAGAACGAAGCCTCTACCGGTACGCGCGAAGTCAATAAGCAAGCCATAAAGAAATATATGCACGACCTTCCTTTCGGCTTGGGAGTAGGAGTTAGGACTGGCGACGTTCCTCCTGGCAATAAGTATTACACATTGAGTTACATTCCCGCAGATTCCGAGTATGTATCTATCTGGGTTCGAACAGGAATAGTGGGCCTCATTATCTTCTTGTTTACAACTGGCCTCATGTTTTTAGGGGCTAGCAGGGTGGTGCTATTCAAACTTACTAGTTCTTCCTTGCGAGGAATTGGGGCTGGATTAATAAGTGGATTTGCTGCCATGCAATTAGGCGGATATGGCAATCAAGTACTGATGCAGTTCCCCAATTGCTTTGTATTCTACGGAGGTTTAGCTCTCGTCTATTTGTTGCCTTATATTGAGCCAGAGTGGATTATGCATGAGAAAAAACTATTAGCCGTGCAAGAAGAAAAGAAACGGCTGAAAGCGGAAAAGAAAATGAATAGCAGGGTATAGAACGTTGAAAATATAGTATTGGATTTGAACCTTGGACATTCTGTTATCTGTTATAACAGTCAATTTCAATGGGTTGGACGATACCTGCGCATTGATTGATACCATTCTTTTTTCCGATGGAATGGAAATCATTGTTGTGGACAACGGCTCTACTATTGACGAGGCCGCCATCCTTAAGCAACGTTACCCTCATATCACCGTCATCCGCAGCGAGAAAAACCTAGGCTTCGCCGGTGGCAACAACCTAGGCATTAGAGCCGCCCACGGTAGGTATCTCTACTTTGTCAACAACGACACGGTGCTGGGAGAGAAGGAGGTAAGTAGTAATTGTTCCTTTCAGCCACTTATCGACCGTTTGCGTTCTGATGACACTATTGGCGTGGTCTGCCCTAAGATAAGGTTCACATGGGGAACTCATCCCATCCAATATGCTGGCTACACCCCGCTCTCTTCCATCACGCTGCGCAACCATCCCATAGGCTTCGGCGAAGAGGATCACGGACAGTATGACACCCCCCACCCTACTCCATACGCTCATGGTGCAGCTATGATGATAAAGCGTGAAACTATAGAAAAAACAGGACTCATGCCCGAATGCTATTTCCTGTATTATGAAGAGTTAGACTGGTCGGTTCTTATCCGTCGTGCAGGCTACAGCATCTGGTACGACCCTGCCTCTACAATCTTCCATAAGGAGAGCCAGACAACCGGGCAGAACAGTCCGCTACGCACCTACTACATCACCCGCAACCGCCTTTTGTTTGCCAAGCGTAATGTATCTGCTCCCAAGCGCTATCTCACCTACGCCTATCTGCTACTCATCGTTGCACCACGCGATATGCTTAAATACACCTTCCAGCGCAAGCCTACACTCGCTAAGGCCTCCTTGCGCGGACTATTCGACTTTATTCGTGGCCGTACCACCCGCCTTAACTCAAGCCTTTAACACCTAATCCCAAACTCCCCCCATGTGGCACGACCATAAAAAGACGAAGACCTTCTGGACTATTACCATCCTGATGCTGGTTGCAATTGTCGTCTATATTCTTCTCAACGAACGACGTACAGATGTGAGTGGGAAGGTTGTCGTATGCATCCCCGTCTATGGGCAGAGTCTGGCTCTTGGCGAGGAGGCCGAGCGTGTAACCGACTTCGATTCACTTACTGCCAACAGTAATGGTCGCATTGTCACTGAACGCATTGATACCCAGTTCGGTTTTTTTGATGGCAGCTCTTTTAAGCAGTTCTTAAAGAGACTGCTTCACTATCGCAAGCGTTCCTTCGAACTATCTATCTATGGCATGGCCGAATCGCTAATTCAGCAGACTGGCTCAGACACTGTTATCTGCACTTTTCCTGGCGGACAAGGAGCCACCCCTTTGTCTAGCCTTAGTAAAGGAGAAACTCCATACGAGCGCTTTGTGGATGACATCAGGCAAGCCTGCAGACGCGCAGAAGAAGGCAAATGCATGCGTTTCTATGTGCCTGCCATTTGTTTCATGCAGGGCGAGAGCGACATTGCCGACTATCCCCCTACTGACTTCCACCAGTTGCTGCTACAGTTCAGTAAGGATATCAACCGCGATGTGAAGGCCATTACCCATCAACTGGAGGATGTGCGCATCATCTGCTATCAAACAAATGCCCTCTCCATGGGCAAGAAATACAATGCCTACAACTACGATTGCCCTGAGACATCCGTTCCTCAGACTTTTGTCAACCTGTTGCGTTCTGACAATCTTTTCTGGGCCAGCGGTCCTACCTATCCTTACACCGTTAAGCGCGAGTATGTGCATATCAATGCAGTTGGACAGCAGTGCATAGGCCGTCTTGCTGCTCTTTCGGCTTTAGACATCCTACATAACAATCCTCGACGCATAGGCCTCATGCCCACCACCATCTCCAGTCGTACCGACAGCACCGTCACCATTTCCTTCAGCGTTCCTTGTCCTCCTCTTGTCTTTGATACGCTGCAAGTGAGCAAGGCCAGTAACTATGGTTTCAGTGTCATCACCCCACAAAACACCGACATAGCCACCTGCGTCGCTATCGACAGCTGTTGCGTGCATATTAAATGTTCCGCTTCTCCTTCAGGTTGCCGCGTGCGGTACGCAGTTAACGGCGATCACATGAAAAGCGGACGCCTGCATGGGCCAAGAGGAAATTTACGCGACTCACAGGGCAATGACATGCAGGCAAACATTGGCGGTGAACTATGGCCGTTACACAATTGGGCCTTGCAATTCGATGAAATGATAGGACAATAGCAGAAAATATAGAGGTATTCTCTTTGCCGTTTGGAAAAATATCACTACTTTTGCACCAAATATCAGCAAAGCGACTATGGACTTTTGGTGGATTCTATATACAATTGACATGCTACTGTTTGTACTTGTGGCTTTCACAGCAGTCTATTTTCTTATATTCTCTGTGGCTTCCTTGTTCAAGCATCGCAATGAAGTGAAGCGGGCGAAAGTACAGAACCGTTTCATCGTTCTCATTCCATCCTATCAGCAAGACGTAGCCATACGCCATACTGTGAGTGCCATTTTAGGCCAGACCTATCCTCAGCGCCTGTTTGATGTGGTAGTCATTTCCGATCATGAAGATGAGCTGACCAATATGCAGTTGGCCCAACTGCCAGTAACCCTGCTGACTCCAAACTTCGACGAAAGCAGCAAGGTGAAGTCGCTTCAATATGCCATCTTCAACCTACCAAAGTTCAAAATTTACGATGCCGTTATTGTACTCGACGCAGGCAACATTGTAAAGCCTGAGTTCTTGGAAGAGGCCAATGACGCATTTGCATCGTCGGGTACCAAGGCCATGCAGACGCACCGGATTTCAGCCAATCGTGACACCCACATTTCACGCTTGGACAGCATTTTCGAGGAAATCAACAACTCCATCTTCCGCCATGGTCATCAAGTAGTGGGACTGTCAGCTTCCCTCAACGGTTCAGGTTTTGTTTTTGAGTTTCAGTGGTTCAAGGCTAACATTATGAGAATACGCTCCACCACAGGGGTTGAGAAGGAATTGGAGGCACTACTGATGCGTGAAAACATCTATGTTGACTATTTCGAGGACATCTTCGTCTACGACGTGAAGACACGCAACATCAAAGACTTTAATAAGCAGCGCAGCCTTTGGATTCACAGTCAGCTTCACGCCCTGCTCAACAATATCCGTTTCCTTCCTGGTGCTATTGTTAATCGGCACTATGATCATATCGACAAGATTGTGCAGTGGATGCTCATTCCCCGCACCATATTGATAGGCATCATCGCAATCATGAGTGTTGTATTGCCTTTCATCTATATGTCCCTGGTTATCAAGTGGTGGTTAACAGGAGCCGTTGTCCTGTTTGCTTTCGCCCTTGCCACCCCCGATTACTTAGTGGATAAGAACTGGAACCGTGACTTTGCCAGCGCATCAATGATAGGCATTGGTGGACTATCGAATATTTTCACTGCAAGTAAGAACGAAGCAGCCGACCGTGTGGGCAGTGTACGCCGTTGGTTTAAAAGCAAGAAAGAGAAAATTCAAAAGAAAAAGAGACAATAAATGGGATACGCCCTTCTTCTCATCTTCGACTGGCTGCTTTGGACTGTCTTAGCAGCCTCTACACTCTATATTCTGTTTTTTGCTCTCGCCTCACTGTTGCCTGAAAAGAAATCTAGCCGAACAACCAAACAACCAAACAACCAAACAGCCAAACAGCCAACTACATTCTTGGTTTTGTTTCCTGCCTATAAGGAAGATAACGTTATCATCGATTCTGTACGGTCAGTGCTGACACAGGCTTATCCTAAAGACCATTTTCACGTATGTGTCATCTCTGACCACATGCAACCCGCCACCAACCAGCAGTTGGCATCGCTACCCATCACCCTTTTACAACCCAATTTTGAAAAGAGCAGTAAGGCCAAGGCCTTGCAGTTCGCGATGGCAAACAATTCTCTCACTTCTCAACTCTCACCTCATAACTCATCATACATCGTTATTCTCGATGCCGACAACGTTGTAGCCCCCGACTTCCTTACCCTTCTTGATGAAGAATGCCGTTCAGGACACCTTGCCATCCAATGCCACCGCACCGCTAAAAACGACATCGGCAGCATAGCTGCCCTTGATGGAGTGAGCGAAGAAATCAATAATAGTATTTTCCGTCGTGGGCACAGTCGTTTGGGACTGTCGGCTGGCCTCATCGGTTCAGGCATGTGCTTCGACTACAAGTTGTTTGCCGAAGATGTGAAGCAGCTCAGCTCAGCCGTTGAAGACCGTGAGTTAGAAGCTCTGCTGGCCCATCAGCGTGTGCACGTACACTATGCCGAACACATTATGGTATATGACGAGAAGGTAAGCAGCGCTGAAAACTTCCAGCGTCAGCGCATGCGCTGGATGACAGGCCAGGTGCAGACGCTCTTCACGATGGTGCCCCACCTCCCCAGTGCACTACTTCACGGCAACGTGAACTATGTTGACAAGACCATACAGCAAGCACTTATCCCCCGCTCGCTGCTACTGCTCTTCACCTTTCCTGTCACCATTCTCCTCACAATAGCATTTATTTTGTTTGGAGATTGTTCAATGTTCAATATTCAATGTTCAATGATCCGCTGGTGGTGTCTCTTTGGTGCACTGTGTATGGCCATTTTCATTGCCATTCCAGGACGGTTGCGCCTACGTGCACTCAGACATACGCTACATGTGCCCCATATGGCATGGCTGATGTGTAAGAACCTATTCCTCATGAAGGTCAGTAGCAAGGAGTTCCTACACACTACCCATGATGGAGGGAACAAAGAGTAAAGTCATAAATAACATTACTATAAGATAAAGAAAAGACTTGCAGTATTGACAGCTATATAATAATATGGTAATTAACACTAAGAACAGAATTGAATGGATTGACATGGCCAAAGGATACGGCATATTGCTCGTGATGTTAGGCCATTTCAATATTGGAACGCTCAACGTACCTATCTATTCATTTCACATGCCGCTGTTTTTCTTCTTGGCCGGTCTGACATTCAGCTTGAAGTCATCAGCCAAAGAGTTTTTTCTGGCCAAGCTAAAAAAAATGATTATCCCGTATTTTTGTTTGTGTATTCCCATCATTATCACCAATGTTCTTCTATATAATGTTTTTTCATTGCAAGCAATATTTGATGAAACAACTCTGTTTGTTCTTCAACAAAGATATACCCCCCTTTGGTTCCTTACCAGCTTGATTGTGCTCCACTTCATGTACTATGCCATCATACGCTATTGCAACAAATTGACAGGATGGATTATCACCATTCTATTAGCATTATCAGGACTTCTGTTGTGGCGGTATCATATAGACCCCCTTGTGTGGAACATTGATGCTTCTATGGTCGTTGCACCATTCTTTTACACAGGATACACAATGAAGAGTCAAATAGTGACTTTTATCCAGAAATCATACGCTAAATATGGTCGGTTCATCTGTTTTTTTATTATTCTCTGTGGTTTTATTACTATCATTCTTTCTTTCCTAAATTATGAAATCTCCAAAAACCTGACCATCATATCTAGCTCCACTTTCAGAGAAGAATGGTTATCTTATCCTACTGCATTTTTGGGGTCGCTATGTATCATATTGCTTTCTTCAAGTCACAAGTGGAGACCAATCATCTATCTCGGTCGCAACTCTCTCATCTTTTTTGCGTGGCATCAGTCCATCTTCATACACTTGTTGGTACGAGTCTATAGCCGAATGGGCATATACCTTGGAAAAGACGACTGGAACTACATCCTGCTTAAAGTTTTTTCTATATTTTTCATCATCATACTCATTACTATAGCCAATGAAATAATATGTCACACAAAGCTTAGTGTGATATTAGGCAAATAAACGAAATAGACAATCTGGAAAATGGCAAACAGAGTCCATAATAGCATGTTAAATATTAAAGTGGGAATGTTATTTTACGTTCTCACGATAGTATTAGCCTTTTGGTCTCGACGTGTGTTCCTATCTTGTCTGGGCGAAGAGTTTATTGGTCTTACTGGTATACTATACAACATTATGAGTTATCTCAGTGTTGTGGAACTGGGTATAGGAACCAGTATCGTGGTATTCCTTTACAAACCTCTACAGGAAGATAACCGTGAAAAGATAAACGAAGTGATGTCTATGCTGGCATTCCTTTATCGTTGCATCGGTTTTATCATTGGCGGTTTGGGGGTATTGGTTAGCCTGTTCTTTCCATGGTGGTTCAACCATCTCACTATCAACCTCGGCCTTGTCTATTTCGCATTCTATTCTTTCTTGGGTTCATCAATTATTGGCTATCTGTTCAACTACCGCCAGCTATTGGTGTCAGCCAACCAAAAACAATACCTAGTAAATGCCTATTTTCAAACCATCGGCATCGTTCAAAGCATCACCCAGATACTATTAGCCTACTATTATAAGAACCTTTACCTTTGGGTGGCGGTAGGGCTGGTGTTCACCATCATTGGCTGTATGGTGTTCAATTATAGAATTAGGCAAATATATCCATGGCTGCACATAGACCTAAAAGAAGGTAGGCAGAACCTGAAGAAGTATCCAGAAGTGCTGCATAAAACAAAACAGATATTCTGGCAAAAGATCAAAAATCTGGTGCAGCATAACAGCGACGAACTATTAGTAGGTGTATTTGTTTCAATACCGACCGTGGCTCTTTACGGCAACTACACCATCATCACCGGCAAGTTCAATTTCCTGGTGAACATTCTCAGCGACGGCTTCAGCGCCGGTGTGGGAAACCTACTGGCCGAAGGCAACGAGCGGAACACCATGAAAGTGTACTGGGAAATGACTGCCACACGTTTTCTCATTTTAGGTATCATCCTCTTCCCTCTCATCATGTACATCCAGCCTTTCATAGGCTGCTGGCTTGGAGACAAATATAAGCTAAGCAACACCATCGTTTACCTGCTCATTATTCATCTCTTTTTGTATTACCAAAATGGCCCAGTACAGATTTTAGTTGGTGCCGCTGGGTTGTTTGGT
>JAEEOD010000100.1 GCA_016284115.1 Bacteroidaceae bacterium | reverse complement strand
TTGGTGAAGGAAGGTTTGGTGAACGGATGGGACGACCCTCGTATGCCGACTCTTTGTGGTTTCCGTCGTCGTGGTTATTCACCTGAGGGTATCCGCAAGTTTGTGGATAAGATTGGCTATACCACGTTTGACGCCCTCAACGATTTTGCTTTGTTGGAGAGTGCTATTCGTGAAGATTTGAACGCCCGTTCAACCCGTGTTTCTGCCGTATTGCACCCAGTAAAGCTGATTGTGACCAACTATCCTGAGGGTAAGGTGGAAGAGATGGAAGCTATCAATAACCCAGAAAACCTGGAGGAGGGTACTCATCAGATAGAGTTCAGCCGTGAATTGTGGATGGAACAGGAAGACTTTATGGAAGATGCTCCAAAGAAATATTTCCGTATGACTCCTGGACAGGAGGTACGACTGAAGAATGCTTACATCGTGAAGTGCACAGGATGCAAGAAGAACGAAGCAGGCGAAGTGGTAGAGGTGTATTGCGAATATGACCCAGAGAGCAAGAGCGGTATGCCTGGTGCTAACCGCAAGGTGAAGGGCACCATTCACTGGCTGAGCTGCAACCACTGCATGGAAGCTGAGGTGCGCTTGTATGACAGATTGTGGAAGGTGGAGAATCCTCGTGATGTGATGCAGCAGATACGCGATGAGCAGAATTGCGACGCCTTGACTGCCATGAAGCAGATGATTAATCCAGACTCGCTGGAGATTCTGCCCAAGTGCTATATTGAAAAGTTCGTGCAGGGCATGAAACCTCTGACATACTTGCAGTTCCAGCGCATTGGCTATTTCAGTGTGGACAAAGACTCTACTCCTGAAAAGATGGTGTTTAACCGAACCGTCAGTCTGAAGGATACTTGGGGAAAGATAAACAAGTGAGCTAGGAGTTAAATGGTAAAAAGGAATCCGCTGTCAGACAACGAGAAAAGGCTGAACGAGCTGGCACGTGAGTATGAAGCTCAGCGAAGCGAGGGGAAATATGTTTACATGGAGCCTGACGACCTGGCCGACCTTTGCATGTGGTACGACAACAACCACTGTCCCGATAAGGCCGACGAGGTGATGGATTATGCCTTACGTACCTTCCCTGACGTCACCATGCTCCAGATAGAGCAAGCCTACCGTTATCTTGACAAAGGAGATCTTGATGCCGCTATCATCTTGGCCAACCAAATTGAAGATGATTATACGGGCGACCTGCAATTGCTGAAGGTGCGTCTGATGATTGAGAGTGAGGAATACGAAAAGGCAGAAGAACTGCTGAACTCGTATCCACCTGATAACTTCGACCCCATCATGGTGGCCAACATGTTTATGGAGGCTCATTTCTCTGATAAAGCCATAGACTGGTTGAAAAAACACGGGCAAGGCATGGAGGAAGAGGAAGACTATATGTCGATACTCATGAATGCTTATTGCTATTCGGGCAAATATCAGGAAGCTATTGAGATGTGTGAGAAACTGATTGACAAAGACCCGTTCTCGGCTCACTACTGGCTAAGTCTTGGCAGATGCCAGTTGGCACTAGGAGAATACAATAAGGCACTGGACGCCTGCGATTTCTCCATCACCAACGATGAAGATATGGGTGAGGCCTATTTGACAAGATGCAATCTATTTGCCTTATTGGGCAACGAACAAAAGGCCAAGGAGAACCTGAAGAAAGCTATCAAGCTGCATGCTGTGGCCCCAGGCGACATGAATGAGATGGACCTTGCACTGTTACTCGACCAGGAAAAGGCAGAGGATGCCATCAAGTTGATGAACTTCTATCTCAAGCATCTGGACCTTACTGAAGAGCAACGCATCAACACCTATTTTCGTTTAGGAGTGTGTTATGCTCACATGCGTTGGGACAAACAGGCTATCAAATATTTTGACAAAGTATTGGAACACAGGCCTAACGATGCAGAAGTTTTCACCCAAAAGGCCATGCTTTATATGAATCAAGAAAACTACGACGCTGCTTTAGACCAATTGAAGACTGCGATTGAAAATGAGCCTGAGCGTAAATACTTATATAGGACAATGGGAATCATCTCTCTGATTATGAAGAAGTATGATGACTTTAGAAAATACAGTTCGCTAAGTGACGAGCCCCTTTCGGAGAACGAATTAAATGAGGCCATCATGATGATAGAAGCCAATGATGAGTTTTCCATCAACTACCTATTGGAGAGTGTGAGGAAAAACTTATGCATTTAAAAGATTAATATGGAATCAGTAGCATTTATACAATGGTGCCTCGACCACCTCAACTATTGGACCATCACATTGCTGATGGCAATAGAGAGTTCGTTCATCCCCTTCCCCTCGGAAGTGGTGGTACCGCCTGCTGCCTGGAAATCAGCCAGCGACAGTAGCATGAACGTCTTCTTAGTGGTGTTCTTCGCCACTTTGGGAGCAAACATCGGCGCACTCATCAACTATTATCTATCTCGATGGTTAGGCAGACCTATCATCTATAAGTTTGCCAATAGTCGTTTGGGGCACATCTGCCTCATCGATGAGGCGAAGGTGAAGCGTGCGGAAGATTATTTTGCTGAGCATGGGGCCTTATCTACTTTTATAGGACGACTCATCCCTGCAGTGCGACAACTGATTTCCATCCCTGCTGGTTTGTCGAGGATGAAACTGAGTACGTTTATACTCTACACCACCTTAGGCGCTGGCATATGGAACTCGATCCTTGCTGCCATAGGTTATTATCTGAGCAAAGTGCCAGGTATAGAAACTGAAGAGCAGTTACTGATGCAAGTTAAGGAATATAGCCACGAGATAGGCTATGTTTTCATCGCTATAGGCGTACTGATTGTGGGATATCTCATTTATAAAGGAACAAAGAAAAACTGACAACTAAAATTAATATATTATGGCATTACATACTTGGTTTGAATGCAAGATTCAATACGAAAAGACATTAGAAAACGGAATGACTAAGAAAGTGACGGAACCTTACCTCGTTGATGCGCTGAGCTTTACAGAAGCTGAGGCACGTATCATTGAGGAGGTGACTCCTTTCATGGCAGGTGAGTTCACTGTATCTGATATCAAACGTGCCAACTATTCAGAGCTTTTCTATAGCGAAGATGCATCAGCCGATCGCTGGTATAAGGCAAAACTTGTGTTTATCACTTTGGACGAGAAAACTGGCAAAGAGAAGAAAACCAATTCGATGATGTTAGTACAGGCGATCGACCTGCGTTCTGCCTTGAAGAACCTTGAAGAAGGTATGAGGGGCTCGATGATGGACTATGTGATTGCCAGCATACAAGAGACTCCGCTGATGGATGTGTTCCCATTTGGTGTCAAGGATGATAAACCAGAAGTTGGATGATTGCAGAAGAAATAAAAAATATTACCTCAGAACTGCCAGCTGGTGTTAAGCTGATAGCGGTATCGAAGTTTCATCCCGCAGAAGCGATAATGGAAGCTTATGATGCTGGTCAACGCTTATTTGGCGAGAATAAAGTGCAGGAAATGACAGCCAAGCATGAGGTACTTCCTGCCGATATCCAATGGCACTTTATTGGGCATTTGCAAACCAACAAGGTGAAGTATATCGCTCCTTTTGTGGCGATGATACACAGCATCGACAGCTTGCATCTGTTGCAAGAAGTGGACCGCCAAGCTGAGAAGGCTGGTCGTATCATCGATGTACTATTGCAGATACATATTGCCCATGAGGAAACCAAATTCGGCATGACCTTCGACGAATGCAGGGAATTGCTCAACGAGGGAACGTGGAGGCAACTGACACATGTGCGTATCTGCGGACTGATGGGCATGGCCACCTTTACGGATGATATGATACAGGTGGAACATGAATTTGCCAGCTTGCAAGCATTTTTAGAGGAACTGAAAATCAAATGGTTTGCTGGTGAGACTGCTTTTAAGGAGCTTTCGATGGGTATGACAGAAGATTACCCCATCGCTATCCGACATGGAAGTACGTTCATCCGCATTGGCACCCTAATTTTTGGAGAAAGAAAATATAACAAATTAACCTAATAAAAACATGAGAACATTAGAGACAACTTATGCAGGGTTGAAACTCAAGAACCCTATCATCGTGAGTAGCTCGAGCCTCACCGACAGCGTGGAGAAAAACAAGAAACTCTGCGAAGCTGGTGCAGGTGCTATCGTATTGAAGTCACTCTTTGAGGAGCAGATTCTTCTAGAGGTAGAGGATATGGAAGACTTCGACCCATTTGTAGTGGGTGGCAACGATCTGACTGAGTATGTGCGCCATCATAAATTGGAAGAATATTTTGCTTTTATACGTGACACTAAAAAAGTAGTGGATGTACCAGTAATTGCCAGCATCAATGCATATGATGAAGGCAACTGGACAGCATTTGCCAAGAAAATTGAAGAGGCTGGTGCAGATGCTTTGGAGATTAATATCCTGGCATTGCAGACTTCACTCGAATACCAATATGGTTCTTTTGAGAAAAAGCATATAGATATATTAAAATTGGTAAAGAAGGCTGTCAAGATACCAGTAATCATGAAACTGGGAGACAACTTTACTAATCCTGTGGCTCTGATTCATCAGTTGCGCGCGAATGGTGCTGACGGTGTAGTACTGTTTAACCGCTTCTATCCTACAGACATCAATATCGACAAAATAGAGCAATGTGCAGGCAAAGCATTTACCACTGAAGCTGACCTTAGTAAATCGTTACGCTGGACAGGCATCGCCTCTGCTGCAATCAGCAATTATAGCTTTGCCGTTTCGGGTGGTGTACACAACGCTGCTGGTGTGGTGAAGAGTATCTTAGCTGGTGCGTCTGCAGTAGAGGTTTGCAGTGCCATCTATCTGAAAGGAAACGGCATTATCAAAGAAATGACCGATGGTTTAAAGGAATGGATGGACACCCACACAATGGACAACATCAGTATGTTTAAAGGCATGCTGAACATGCACGACCGTAACGAAGGCGTCAACACCTTCGAACGTACTCAGTTCCTGAAATACTACGGACAATTCAAGAAATAAGTTTATTTCACTGAATTTTCCATTCTACTATAGACTTTGGTGGCATCAACACGCTGTATGATGCCACCAAATTGGTCTATGGCCTGGCAAGCTGCCAAAGCTGCACTTTGTCCGAGCACCATAAACACAGGTTCCATACGGATACTTCCATATGCAATGTGCGAAGCAGACAGACATACAGGCACCAACAAGTTACAACATTCTTCTTCGTTTGGTGTGATGGAACGGTACGATACACGATAAGGTTCTTTGATGCCAATCTCAACATTCCCCTCATTTTTCACCATTCCATTGATGACATAACGCCCACAATTATGGGAGTCCATCGTATATGCAGCCCAACCCACATAATCATCCACCAAGGTCTTGCTCTCACAATCGGCCTGCGTCATCACATAGCGTCCCAACATGCGACGACTTTCGCGTATGTAAAGTTGAGGGGTGAAATGGCCTGAAGTAAGGAACTCATCCTTTGGGTACCCCCAGCGCAGCATCTCATTACGCACAAAAGCTGGTATGCGTTCATCATGGCCAATAAAATACAACAAGCCCTTGGTATAGTCGAGGTGTTGTTGTGCAATCTCTGCCCTACGTTCATAACTGGCTTCTGGATAATCCCAATTTTCGCCAATCATATCAGTAGAGAATCCACCTCTGTTGTTGATGTCGGTCTTGCGCCCTGGCATCTCACTCCAAATAAAGACATCTGACAATCCCTGTTCAGAAAAAGGTGAACGCTCTTTCCAACGAATAAGCAACTCGTATTTCTGTGGGTCATAGTTAGCTGGTTCCTCGATGGGAATCATATTGGAAGGATCGTCCGTCAAAGTAATTCGGTAATTATACGCCTGAATATGGTTATCACCTTCCCCTTGCAAGGGTGGTTCTCCTGGTAGGATACCATAAAGCAATCCACTCTTGGAATCTCCCTTCACTACATAAGGGTCTATATAGTCAGGCAATTGATGATGGAGCGACCAGAATGCGCCATTCCAGGTTTCGCCATATACGTTATTACCCTCACGACCTATGGTATAGCTTACACCTGCACGAGCCATTAAGTCTCCTTCGTAAGAGCAGTCTATAAACTCGCGAGCTTCAATAGTGATATTGGTTTGAAGAGAAGGATGCTGGCTGTCCTCCACTATTATGCTCTTGATGACATTACCTTCTTTTTTTACTTCCAAGAGACGATGGTTATAGAGAATACGCACACCTGCCTCATCCACATATTGTTGATAGATGGACAACGCCACTTTAGGTTCAAAAGCAAACTTCATGGAGTTTGTGCCATAATGCTGACCAATGCGACGATAGAAATCATAGGTGTAACCTTTCATTATATAAGGATTGCCTATATCTGTAGCACCCAAGCCTCCAGTAGTAAGACCTCCAATCCGGTCGGTTGGTTCCACTAACAATACAGTCTTTTCTTCCTTACAAGCTGTATATGCTGCCATCACCCCTGAAGATGTTCCTCCATATATACAGATGTCCACCACTTCAGCAGCTTGGATGCCAGTATAAGCAATCAACATTATTAATAATAATCTAATTCTTTTCATAATACCATCTTCGTTAAGAAAAAATGTGTAACTTTGGCTTCAAAGATAAGAAAAAAGATGGACTATCAAGAAACTTTGACATATTTATATAACCAAGTACCCATGTTTCAGCGTGTAGGTGGTACTGCGTATAAAGAAGGGTTGGATAATACATTTGCCTTAGATACCCACTTCGGACATCCCCACCGTCAGTTTCGCACCATACATGTGGCTGGTACAAACGGCAAGGGCTCAGTGAGTCATACATTAGCTGCTATTCTACAAAGTGCCGGGTACAAAACAGGGCTATACACCTCACCTCATTTAGTGGATTTTCGTGAGCGCATCCGTATCAACGGCACGCCAATCTCCAAAGATTATGTAGTAAATTTTGTAGAGCATGAACGTAGTTTCTTTGAACCATTGTGCCCTTCTTTTTTCGAATTAGCCACAGCTATGGCTTTCAAATATTTCGCAGACGAGCAGGTAGATGTAGCTGTAATAGAAGTAGGTCTGGGAGGCAGACTTGATTGTACCAATATTATTACGCCAGACTTGAGCATCATTACCAACATCAGTTTCGATCATGTGCAGTTTTTAGGTAATACCTTGGCAAAGATCGCAGGAGAGAAAGCTGGCATTATCAAGAAAGGTATTCCAGTGGTTATCGGAGAAACTACACCAGAGACCAAGCCTGTTTTTATGGCAAAGGCAACGGAAGTGGGTGCTCCTATCTTTTTTGCTGAGGAGAATGACCGTGAGGATTATCCCGGTATGGAATATGAACTCAAGGGTATCTATCAGGAGAAAAACAAACGCACTTTGTTTACAGCATTGCCTTTATTAAAAGAAGCTGGCTATCATATTGATGAAGAGAACGTGCGCGAAGGATTCGCCCATGTGGTGGAGTTGACAGGATTAATGGGGCGTTGGCAAAAGCTGCATGACCACCCTACTCTTGTATGCGACACAGGCCATAACGTAGGAGGCATTACTTACGTTGTGGAACAGCTTCGCCAACAATCATGCCATCAGTTGCATATTGTGATCGGTATGGTGAACGACAAAGACATAAGTGGCGTGCTTGCTTTACTCCCTAGAGAAGCGATATACTACTTTACTCAAGCGAGTGTGAATCGAGCATTGCCAGCAAAGCAACTTTTACATCTGGCAACAGAAGCAGGGCTGAAAGGGAAAGCTTATGTCAGTGTGAAGAATGCAGTAAGGGCAGCGATGAAAAAAAGCCTCCCAGAAGACTTCATCTTCGTAGGAGGCAGTAACTTTATTGTAGCTGACTTACTAGAATCAAAAGTATTTCTCGATTAAAGCATCCACTTGTGAATCCCCTAATTCCTTGGCCTTATTGAAAGCAGCTCGTGCATCATTGTTTTTCTTCAATTGAAGAAGAGCCAAACCTTTTAATCGATAAAGTTCTGCATAGGACGTATCTTTGGCAATAGCTGCATCTAAAACCTTTATAGCTTCTTCATTGCGTCCTACCCGCATATTAACCACAGCCAATTCTGCACGATAAGTCAACTCATCTGGATTGAGATCAATGGCTTCAGCATAATCATCCAAAGCACGCTGAAAAGCTTTAGCCTGCATAGCACATTGTCCTCTCAGATAATAGAATTGATCGTTTACCTTTCCATTCACAGCCTTGTAGTATTCATCGTAATCTATCAAGGCAGGACGGTATTTCTCTGCATTCGTATAAATGCGAGCACGTTCCAACAAATAGGGAGCAGCCTGTTCAGTATAAGGTGGGGTAAAAGAACCTACGCATTTATCCATCAAAGCAACTACTTCGTCAGAAGGAGCATTCATCAACTCTTTACAATGAGCAGCGTTGTACCATGTAGCTGGCGATGCTAATGGAGAAGCATTCACTTTTTCAATAGCTTTGTATGCCTCTGCATAGTTCTGCATGGCAAACAAAATATCGGCCTCCAACTGGCTGTAGGCAGGGAGTTCATTGGTTGCCAATGCTTCACGCACTTCGCTCAAAGCCTTGTCAAACGTCCAATCTTTATACACATTCTCAGGACTAGTAAGTTGATAATTATAGATTAGATTGGCACGTTCATAGTGTGTTTCTCCCTTGTCTGACGAAACCTCCAAAGCTTTATCCAAGTCTGCTTCAGCTTTTTTCAAAGCAGTTTCTCCTATCGACTGATTCAGTTCATATGTAGCACGGCGCACATATCCATCTGCACTGTTAGGGAACTTAGCAATAAAATCATTTAGTAACATGGCATAAGCCTCTCTATTGGCTGAAGAGGCCATGTATAATGTTACCAAAGCCTGTTCTTCACTATCAGGCAATGCCTTTTTGATGCCTATATTTGATAAAGAGCCATCATTCAGCGAAAGAGCATTTATTTCTTGTGCCATCGCATAGCGAACATCCATAGCATAACACGTATTTTTATCTGTATCATCGGAAGTTTGCTGAGCCATAGCAAATACTTGACCATTGGCATCCATTAGTGGACAACTCACCATCTTATCTTGCAAGGAGAGACCCAAAGTGTAATATAGATAAGTACCTGCCACACGAGCACTCTCTTTCACTGTACCCTGTGTCGGAGTTGTGTTTTTCTGTGTAGAATATGGCAATAAATATACACGACTGCCATTGGCAGGTGCACCAGTTGCCAACGTCAACGACGTCGCTTTTTGACCATTCATTTCTACTTTGAATTTCAATACATCATACATCTCGTTGGCACCCATTATCTCCAATACCTGCAAACGTTTGCCCTCAGCATTGATAATCTCTGCACGAGATGCCCCCTTAAACAAAGTATAATCTGACAATGCTATGCCATCTTCACTCACAAAGAAACCGTTACCTGTACCTAACATCTTACCATCAGCCCCATAGGTAACAACTGAGAAAACCGCTTGCCTAGCCTTGTCGGCCCACTTGGGTGTTTGGCCAATCGACAATTGACAATTAACAATTAACAAAGCCAATGCCAATACTATTTTATACATGTTCTTTTTCATATTATCTAATTCCTAACTCTTAACTCCTAACTTTTAAAAGTTCTCTTGCGTTTTGAATAGCAGCTTCTGAAAGTGTATCACCACTCAACATATGAGCTATCTCCTCAACTCTTTCTTCTGGGGTGAGCCTTCGGATCTGGCTTACCGTCTCATGCTCATTGTCTTCCTTATAAACCTTATAATGAGCCTTACCCTTTGCTGCAATTTGTGGTAAGTGCGTAATACTTATTACCTGACGGCCTCCCCGTTGTTCGTTACCAAAACCTAGAGCCATATTCTCCATCATAGCTGCCATTCGGGCAGCTATTTCACCAGATACACCTGTATCAATCTCATCAAATATGATGGTTGAGAAAAGCGCCTCACCTGCTAACATAGCCTTAAGTGAAAGCATCACTCGGGCAATCTCACCACCAGAAGCCACTGCAGATATATCTTGTAGAGTTCCGTTCTTGTTGGCACTAAAAAGAAAACTCACGCTATCCATACCATTTATATCAAGCTCTTGACGAGGCACTATCTTCACTTGGAATCGAACGTGGGGCATACCCAACGGAACAAGTTTTTCTCGCATGTAATCCTCCATCAGTTTAGCAGCCTCTACACGTTTTTTAGTAAGCATCCCAGCCAATTTCAATAAATCAAGTTTGCATCTATCACAATGCTGTTGTAGCACAGCTATCTTATCATCCGATGAAGTGATATTGTCCAATCGGCGTTGGAAGTCAGCCTCAATATCTAGCAATTGGACAACGCTATCCACACGGTGCTTCTTTTGTAAAGTATATATGGTATTCAGCCGATCTGTAATCTCATCCAATCGCACAGGATTAAACTCAACATCTTCCTCTTGATTAGCCAATTCATCAGCTATATCTTTCAACTCAATATAGGATGAATCCAATCGTTCTGTCAATACTGCGCCAGCTGGATAGAAATTGGCAATATGCTGCAATGATGAGCAACATTCTTTCAACATTTGTAAAACACCTTTTCCTTCGCCATCCAATAACTGAGCAGACGTAAACAAAGCCGACTTGATATCTTCTGCATGACTAAGCATTTCTGCTTCTTGTTCCAATCGTTCCTGCTCATCAATCTGCAAATGTGCCTCTTGTAACTGATCAAGTTGAAAGCGCACATAATCTTCATCAACTTTGTTTCTCTCGACCTCTTCCTTGACTTGCTGGAGGTTCTTCTTAGTATCAGTCCATTCTTTGAAAAGTTGTCGATATTTTAATAAATCCTCTTGGTGATGAGCCAAGATATCGAGTACATCTAACTGGAAGCTCTCGTGATTAAGAAGAAGATTCTGGTGTTGTGAATGAATATCTATCAATTGGTCGCCCAACGCTTTCATTTGACTTAGCTGCACAGGGATATCGTTGATAAAAGCGCGACTCTTACCAGAGGCATATACTTCTCGGCGCAAGATGCAATCTACATCAAAATCTAAAGCATTATCCAAAAAGAATTGTTGGAATGGTGCATTTGCTAAATCGAAATGAGCCTCAATCACACACTTGGAAGCACCTTGACGAATAGCTTTACTATCGGCCCTCTGTCCCAACAACAAGGCCAACGCTCCCAACATAATAGACTTACCTGCACCCGTCTCGCCGGTAATGACAGAAAAACCATCCTCGAAAGTAATCTCGAGTTGTTCTATTAGCGCATAGTTCTGTATATACAACGAACGAATCATTTGTTCATCATCTCTCGTACACGGATCCGTGTGAGAACAGCCTTTGTATTAAGGGTAAAGTCGCTATTAAGAATCCAACTGTAGTAGCCTGGATCTTTGGCAAACACGTCTTTTACAAGTTGTCCTTTGTATTTTCCGAAGTTAAAAACCTCCTCCCCTTTATCGTCATAAACCATACGTCCTGCAAAATCCACATTCTTGGTAAATGAAGAATAATCCGAAAGAAATTTCATATCATTCTGAAGATCGGGATATTTATCAAGTTGCGCCTTCAGCACCTCATAAGTGGCACGGGTATCTGCCAAAGCAGTATGTGCATCTTCCAAATTCTTGCCACAATAAAACTGATAAGCGGCCGAGAGTGTACGCTGTTCCTTTTTATGATAAATCACCTGGACATCAATAAAACGATGACGAGTAAGATCCATATCTACTTCTGCGCGAAGAAACTCCTCTGCCAATAACGGAACATCGAAACGATTGGAATTAAAGCCTGCTATATCTGCACCCTCAAAATCCTTAGCAATATTCTTTGCCACCTCCTTGAATGTCGGACAATCTTTCACGTCATCATCATAAATGCCATGTACTTGAGAAGCCTCTTCAGGAATATGCATACCAGGGTTAATACGCATAGTGTGCGCATCTTCATTCCCATTTGGCCACACTTTGAGGTAGCATATTTCCACAATGCGGTCTTTATTGATATCGGTTCCCGTAGTTTCCAAATCAAAAAAGACAATAGGGCTAGAAAGATTCAGTTTCATAATCTTTAATCGTTCAACATCATCGGCATCAACAACATCAGTAAACTTTCGCCTTCTTCCTGTTCAGTGGGCTCTACCACACCCGCTCTAGATGGATCGGCTAATGCAAAAGTCACATCGTTGGATGAGATATTGCCTAATATATCCAACAAGAATGTAGCTTTGAAGCCAATATTCATGTTGGCACCATTATATTGGCAACTCACCACCTCCTGTGCAGATGTAGAAAAGTCGATGTCTTGAGCAGAAAGAGTAAGTTGGTTCTCACTCAAAGAGAGTTTTACTAAGCTGCTGGCTTGAGAGGAGAAAATCGATACACGGCGCACAGCACTCAGAGCACTTTGACGGTCTAAAGTCAACACAAACGGGTTGTTCTGAGGAATGACAGAAGCATAGTTAGGGTATTTGCCTTCGATAAGACGGCATATCAGTCGATAGTCACCCACTGAAATCATAGCATTGCGATCATTGAATGCCACTGTTACATCACTATCCTCCTTTGACAACAAATTCTTCAGCAAGCCTGCAGGTTTCTTTGGAAGTATAAAAGCTGCCTGATTATTACCATGGGCAGCATTAGTACGGAAACGCACCAGTTTGTGACCATCAGAAGCCACAAAGGTGATATCTTGTTCATTAATGTCAAAATAAATGCCGTTCATCACAGGACGAAGTTCATCATCAGCTGTTGCAAAAAGCGTACAACTAATTGCCTTCTGCAACACATTGGCAGCTATCAGCACCTGCGTAGCGTTCTCTCCCAATGCCATAGGCAAAGGATAAACATCTGCATTCTGCCCCATCAAACTATAGTGACCATTCATATAGCTTACCGTCACCTCCAGTGTCTCCTCGTTTACCTCAAACGTAAGTGGTTGGTCAGTGCCTTCACGCAAAGCGTCGAGTAAAGTCCTAGCGGTAATGGCTACCTTACCGTCTTTCTCGCTCTCAGCTACTTCCACTTGGGTTGTCATCGTGGTCTCCCCATCAGAGCCTGTGATAAACAAAGTACCATCACGCAACTCAAACAAAAAGCTGTCGAGAATAGGAAGAGTGTTCTTTGCGTTGATAACGCGACTAATAGCCTGAAGATGGCCTGACAAATCTGTACTTGAAACGATAAACTTCATCATATTTTTACTGTTTTACATTGTTCTACATTATATCATGCAAAGATACACAAAAGAAATGAATCTTTAAAAGATTCACGTTGAAAATTTATAATAAATAAGAGGGTGCGCTTATTTACAACACACCCTCTTTTTATTTTAACTATTAGACTTGATTACTTACAAGCACAGCGAGGTTTAATCTGCTTAAAGAAATCATTGCCCTTATCATCTACCAAGATGAAAGCAGGGAAGTCAACTACATCGATCTTCCATACAGCTTCCATACCCAATTCAGGATATTCTACACACTCAATGCTCTTTATGTTGTTTTGTGACAACACAGCTGCAGGGCCGCCAATAGAACCCAAATAGAAGCCGCCATGCTTCTTGCAAGCCTCAGTCACCACATCGGTACGATTACCTTTAGCAATCATCACCATAGAGCCACCATGATCTTGGAATTCATCAACATAAGGATCCATACGGTTAGCGGTAGTTGGTCCCATAGAGCCACAAGGCATACCCTTAGGCGTCTTAGCAGGACCTGCATACAGTACTGGATGATCCTTGAAGTAGGCTGGTAAATCCTCGCCAGCATCCAAACGAGCTTTCAGTTTGGCATGAGCAATATCACGAGCCACAATGATGGTGCCATTTAGAGAAACACGAGTAGCTACAGGATACTTAGACAGAATCTTGCAAACCTCACTCATAGGTTGGTTAAGGTCAATCTTCACCACATCGCCCTCGCCTGCTTGACGCAATGCCTCAGGAATCAGTTCACCAGGATTATCGTCGAGTTTCTCAATCCAGATACCATCTTTGTTAATCTTCGCTTTGATGTTACGGTCGGCAGAACAAGAAACACCCATACCAATAGGGCAAGAAGCACCATGACGAGGTAGACGAACTACACGAATATCATGTGCCATATACTTGCCACCAAACTGGGCACCCAAGCCGATATTATAAGCCTCTTCAAGCAACTGCTTCTCCAATTCCACATCGCGGAAAGCACGACCATATTCATTACCTGTAGTAGGTAATTCATCATAGAAATGGGTAGATGCCAACTTCACAGTGAGCAGATTCTTTTCAGCCGATGTACCACCTATCACAAAAGCGATATGATAAGGAGGACATGCAGCCGTACCAAGACTCTTCATCTTATCTACCAAGAAAGGAATCAAAGTACCTGGGTTCTGAATACGTGCTTTGGTTTCTTGATATAGGTAGGTTTTGTTAGCAGAGCCACCACCCTTGGTGACACACAGGAAACGATACTCCATACCCTCGGTAGCCTCAAGATCAATCTGTGCAGGCAAATTACATTTGGTGTTTACCTCATCATACATATTCAAAGGAGCATTCTGAGAATAACGTAGGTTCTCCTCAGTGTAAGTCTTGTAAACACCCAATGAAAGAGCTTCTTCATCGCAGTAGCCAGTCCATACCTGCTGTCCTTTCTCGCCATGGATAATAGCAGTACCAGTATCCTGACATGTTGGGAGTAAGCCTTTGCAAGCCACCTCAGAATTGCGCAAGAATGACAAAGCTACATATTTGTCATTGTCACTCGCTTCTGGGTCAGAAAGAATCTTAGCAACCTGCTCGTTGTGTGAACGGCGCAGCATAAACGACACATCACGGAAAGCAGCATTAGCCAAAGCTGTCAAGCCTTCCTTCTCAATCTTAAGGATAGGTTTCCCTTCAAACTCGCTTACAGACACATAGTCTTTGGTAAGCAGATAATACTCAGTCTTATCTTCACCATGTTCAAACATGGGCTGATAATGGAACGGAGGATTTGTTGCCATAATTATTAGTTTTATATTGGTTAAATTATTCAATCAAAGGTTTTAAGCGTTCAATCAGTTCATTTCCCAATGCAGTCTTAGCCTTAATATGGTCGAGCACTGCTGTTACAAATGGGTTACTTTCGAAGTCACCACGCACCTGTTCGAAGTCCTGCTCCTTCTCAAATTTCGTGCCATCTGCACCAAAGCCTGTCATAGACGAAAGTGAGAATTCTTTTTTGGCATCATCATATACCATCTTATCCAACCCTACCACAGCTTCTTTCCATCTTTCCACAATGTGAATAATGTCTAAAGCTGTTATCTTGTCAGCTTCCAAACCGAAGAATGAAAGCATTTTTTCATAAGCCCAAGTCCACTCATAGGTATAGTAATTGGTATGCATACGCATGAAATCATTATTGATTTCTTTCAGCTTGTTAACCTTGCCACTTTCAATGTTGTCGAGTAATTGATCAACCTCGCTTTTGGGAGCAATCAAGCCAGAGATATCCACCCATTCGCCCTTGCCAATCTCTGTATCCGGTTTCAATCGTTCACGAATCTCAGCATCACTTTGGAAATTAATGCCCTCCAGGCGTTTAATGACAGAGTTACCCAGAAACTTACAAATACCAATCTCATAGAACTTTATTCCATTTACCAATGATGAGTTGCGAATCTTTGCACTATGGTAAGAATATTCATCAGACAACTCGCCAGAAGCATGACGTAAATCTTTTAGGATCTCACAACCTTTAAACATTTTTTGGATGGTATATGGACTCAGCAAATTGTAGTTGATACAATCCAACTTATTGGGGTCTGTACGCTTGTCACGTTTAGGCCATTTTTGTGCATCACGGATGGTACCCACACTACGCAGATTGACGCCAGGCACTAGATAGGTGGTATCTTTTTTCTCTATCAAATAGCTAAAAGGCAGATTGGAAGTGTCGGAATGATTAACATGACGTCCCATTACCAATGAAAAAGCACCCACACGCGATGGCCATAAGATATAAGAGTCAGAAGAAGTCTTTGCACCACGCTCAAGAATACCTTGATGAATAGGCCCCAACTTATACATATGGTTGCTTTGGTTAGAGCCAGAACCTGCATTCATAAATGAAAACATACCTGCAATCAACAGGGTAGACTTATGATGTGTAACGGTAAACGGTCCTGCAAAGATAGCACAGGCCTCACCATTCTCTTCCTGACAATTACTAAAAAACAAAGAATCAGAAGCTGAGTAGCTATGTCCCATCGTACAAGCCTGTCCAACAAAACAACGTGTCAGCATTGCTCCATCATCAAGGGTAGAACCTGAAGAGATAATAAAATCATCACAGATGACATTATGGCCGATGTGTACCGGCGCTTCCTTGTTACTATTAATTGAACCATTATTCAGGCGATTAGCACCTATAATATTAGCGTATGAGCCAATACGCACATTCGTAATGGAACCCACATTCATGATTGTCACATGATCAGCAATCTCTCCCATTTCTGATGCATGTTTATTGGAGTAATAATCGGCTATCTCGCGTAATCGTATAGCTAATTCCGGACGATGTCTGTACATTGCCATGATATATGCCAACTGCGCTGAGAGTTTATCGCTAATCGCCACCTCTCGACCGCCAGTCTCGTTCAATACAGATACTTCTACACCGTTTCCAAAACGGGTCTTGCCATCCACAACGATATTGTCAATATTCTCAATGTAAGTATTGTCACCTATCGTGTAGTTGGCAATGAAATTGTGTACATTTTTGATATAGCACCCATTCCCAATGGTAACATTATGCAAGGTTACATGTCTTAAACCAGCATGCTTGATAATTCCACCTTTCAAAGCAAACTCCCCATGTAAAGAGCCTAAAAGAATATCGCCTGAGAAATGGGCACCTACTACATACTGCGTATCAAAATCGGGCGCCACACTCACTCGATTCCAGTCTGTAGCAGTACAGCCCTGCAGTTCAAGCTGTGCCACCTCGTTTGTTGTTAAGTTTCTATAATCCATAATTCATTAGTCTTCAACTTGGGGATACAGGAAATCGTTATAAGGATATTTCTGCACATGCAGCTCTCTCACCCGCTTATACAATTCCTCCCTCAAGTTATCTATATTCGTTTTTTCTTTAGCTGAGATAAAAATGCAATCAACTTCCATTTTTGCCATCCATGAGCACATAAGTTCATCCAGCGAAACATTCTCCTTTGTCTTTGGCGTCAGATCATATGGATCTTTCTCTACAAATTTATAGGCATCTACCTTATTGAAGATAACCATAGTGGGTTTACCTCCCGCATCAATCTCTGCTAACGTTTTATTTACTACTTTTATCTGTTCCTCAAAATCAGGATGCGATATATCCACCACATGCATCAGCAAATCGGCCTCACGTACCTCATCAAGGGTTGATTTGAAAGAGTCAACTAGGTCAGTAGGCAACTTGCGAATAAAGCCTACCGTATCGCAAAGCAGAAAAGGCAGATTATCAATTACTACCTTGCGCACTGTAGTATCAAGTGTGGCAAACAACTTGTTTTCTGCAAACACTTCACTTTTGGCCATAAGGTTCATCAAAGTAGATTTACCCACATTAGTGTAACCTACGAGTGCCACACGTATCATACGACCTCTGTTCTTGCGTTGGGTAGACATTTGCTTATCTATATCAGCCAATCGTTGTTTGAGCAGCGACATACGATTAA